>JAGREA010000319.1 GCA_020446745.1 Rhodobacterales bacterium
GCCTGGCCAGGGCCTCGATGGACGTGTCGGGGCGGGGATGCTCGTCCGTGTCCACCACCACCGGGTCGCCCCGGCGCCGGGGCACGGATACCGGGGTGATCTCCAGGGCCAGGCGCCCGTTGGCCATGGCCGCCCCGGCCTTGTGCTGGGACCGCAGGGCGAAGGCATCCTGGTCGGCGCGATCGATGTGGAAGTCCTCGGCCACGTTTTCCGCCGTCTCGGGCATGGAATCGACGCCATACTGGGCCTTCATCAGCGGGTTGACGAAACGCCAGCCGATGGTGGTGTCGGCGATGGCCGCGGCGCGGGAAAAGGCGCTTTCCGCCTTGGCCATCACGAAGGGCGCCCGCGACATGCTTTCCACCCCGCCGGCGATGATCAGATCGGCCTCGCCGCAGCGGATGGCGCGGGCCGCGGTGATCACCGCGTCCATGCCCGAACCGCACAGGCGGTTGATGGTGGTGCCGGCCACGGTTACCGGCAGGCCCGCCAGCAGCCCCGCCATGCGCGCCACGTTGCGGTTGTCCTCGCCGGCCTGGTTGGCGCAGCCGAAGATCACCTCGTCGATGGCCTCCGGGTCCAGGCTCCCGTTGCGGGCCATCAGGGCGCGGATGGGAATGGCCGCCAGGTCGTCGGTGCGCACCGAGGAAAGCGCCCCGCCGTAGCGGCCGATGGGCGTGCGGATGTAGTCGCAGATGAAGGCTTCAGGCATCGCCGGCTTTCCTCTTTTCGATGTCGGCCCGTTCCTGGCGCAGGGTTGCCAGCGCCGCCTCGACCGGCTCCGGCGACACGGGGCGCCCCTCGGCCTCGGCCACGGCGGCGATCATCCCGGCGATCCTCGCCGGGGTCTCGCCCGAGGCCCACCACAGGGGACCGCCGGTCCAGCGCGGGAAGCCGAAGCCGTGCACCAGCACCACGTCGATGTCGCCGGGCCGCTGGGCGATGCCTTCCGCCAGCACCAGCGCCGCCTCGCGCACGATGGCGCCCAGCAGGCGGCCCTGGATGGCTTCGGCGTCCAGGGCGCGGGGGGTGATGCCCTTGTCGGCCCGGGCCCGGGCGATGATCTCGGCCACCGCGTCCGACGGTTCGGCGCGGCCGCTGGCGTAGTCGTACCAGCCGCCGCCGGTCTTGCGGCCCAGGCGCCCGGCCTCGCACAGGCGGTCGGGGATGGTGACGTAGCGTTCGGCCGGGTCGCGGGTGGCGGCCAGGCGCTTGCGCATGTTCCAGGCGATGTCCAGGCCCGACATGTCGCCCACGGCGAAGGGCCCCATGGCGAAGCCGAAGCTCGTGGCCGCCGCGTCCACCTGTTCCGGGGCGGCGCCGTCCTCCACCAGGTATTCGGCGTGGCGGCGGTAGGCGGCATAGATGCGGTTGCCGATGAAACCTTCCGACACCCGGGCCACCACCGCCTGCTTGCCCAGGCGCTTGCCCAGGGCCAGGGCCGTGGCCAGGGTGCGGTCGGAGCTGTCGGCCGTGCGCACCACCTCCAGCAGCTTCATGATGTCGGCCGGGGCGAAGAAGTGCAGGCCGACCACGTCGGCCGCGCGGTTGGTCACCGAGGCCATGGCGTCGATATCCAGGTAGGACGTGTTGGTGGCCAGCACCGCGCCGTCCTTCAACACCCCGTCCAGGGCCGCGAACAGGTCCTGCTTCACCGCCATGTCCTCGAACACGGCTTCGATGACCAGGTCGCAGCCGGCCAGGTCGGCCAGGCGGTCGCTGGCTCCCAGCAGGGCCAGGCGGCCTTCGGCCTTGTCGGCGCCCAGACGGCCCTTGTCCACCTGGGCCCGTAGGGACTTGGCGATGGCGGCGACGGCCCGGTCGCGGGCCTGGGCGTCCATCTCGACCAGGGTGACCGGCAGCCCGGCGGCCAGCACGGCGCGGGCGATCCCCTGCCCCATGGTCCCGCCGCCGACGATGCCGATGCGGCCCAGGGGGGCCGGCCTGGCCTCCAGGCCGTCGATGCGGCCGGCGGCCCGTTCGGCGAAGAACAGGTGGCGGAGCGCGAAGGCCTCCTCCTGTAGGCGCAGGGACTGGAACGAGGCCCGCTCCTCGGGCAGGGCCGTCGCGGCGGGGGTGTGGGCGGCAAGTTTCAGCAGGCGGATGGCCTCGGCCACGTTGGGCCGGCCCTTGCCGCGGCGCAGGGCGGCGGCCTCGGCCTTCTCGATGGCTTCGGGATCGTCCTCGGGCACGGGCAGGTCGCGCAGCAGGCGCTTGCCCGGCGCGCCGTCGATGACCGCCACGGCGGCGGCGATCAGGGCCTCGGCCTCGGGCCCGTCGGCCAGGGCATCGACCATGCCCAGGCGCAGGGCTTCCGGGGCCGCCACGCGCTTGCCGGCGCAGACCAGGGGGATGGCCCGGGCGATGCCTGTCAGGCGCGGCAGGCGCTGGGTGCCGCCGGCCCCGGGCACCATGCCCAGGGTGACCTCGGGCAGGCCCACCACCGCGCCGGGCGCGGCGACGCGATAGTCGCAGCCCAGGGCCAGCTCGAACCCGCCGCCCAGGGACGCGCCGTGGATGGCGGCGCACACCGGGTGCGGGCAGGCCTCGACGGCGGCGATGACGTCGGGCAGTTCCGGCGCCGCCAGGGGGGCGCCGAATTCGCGGATGTCGGACCCGGCGATGAAGGTGCGCCCGGCCCCCAGGATGACGATGCCCTTCAGGTCGGCGGCGCATCCCGCGGCCAGGCAGGCCAGCAGGCCGGCCCGCACCGCCGTGCTGCCGGCGTTCACCGGCGGGTTGTCGATGGTCAGGATGCCGTAGCCGTCCCGTTCCTCCAGCCGCACGACGCCTTCGTCGCGCATCGTCCTCGCGTCCATGTGCTTGTCCTCTACTTCGGCAAGTCCAGGCTGCCCCGGGCCAGGACGTTGCGCAGGATTTCCGTCGAGCCGGCGAAGATGGTCGTCGGGCGGGCCGCCAGGTAGGTGCCGGCGGCATCGTGGCGGCGGTCCCCGGCGTCCTCCTGGCGCACGCCGGCCAGGCTGCCGGCCACCTGCATCAGTTCCTCAGAGATCCGCTGGTACAGCTCGCTCTGGAAGATCTTCAGCACCCCCACGTCGGCACCAATAGGCTCGCCCTTGCGCAGGCGCTGCACGTAGGTCTCGAACAGGTCGTTCAGGTCGCCCAGGTCCATGGCCAGGGCGGCGAACCGGTCGCGGAAGGCCGGGTCGTCCCACAGGCCGTTGCGCCGCGCCAGGGCCTCCAGGCGGGCCAGGGCGTTGGCGGAAAGCCGGGGCGCGCCGATGAACACCCGTTCGTGGCCCAGCAGGGCCTTGGCGATGGTCCAGCCCTGGTTCACTTCGCCGACGATGTCGCCCGCCGGGATGCGCACGTTGTCGAAGAAGATCTCGCAGAACTCGGCGTTGCGCTCCAGGTTCTCGATGGGCCGCGCGGTCACGCCGGGGGCGTCCATGGGTACCAGCAGAAAGCTGATGCCGGCCTGCTTCTTCACCGTCTTGTCGGTGCGGGCCAGGACGAACACCCGGTTGGCATCGATGCCCAAGGTGACCCAGGTCTTCTGGCCGTTGATCACCCATGTGTCGCCGTCCAGCTCCGCCGTGGTGGCCACCGCCGCCAGGTCGGACCCGGCACCGGGTTCGCTGTAGCCCTGGGCCCACACGTCCTCGCCGCTGAGGATGCGCGGCAGGTAGTGGTCCTGCTGTTCCGGGGTGCCGTACTGCATGAGCAGCGGGCCCAGCATGACGACGCCGATGTCGTGCACCCGGGCGCAGCCGAAGCGCTCGTATTCCTCGATCAGGATCAGGTGCTTGCCGGCCCCCAGGCCCATGCCGCCCCGCGCCACCGGCCAGGTGGGGGCGATCCAGCCGGCCCGGGCCAGAACGGCGTACCAGGGTTTCACCTCGGGCCAGAACAGGCGGCGCTGGGCATAGCGCGGGATGTCGGGATAGTGGGTTTCCACGAAGGTTCGCACCAGGGCGCGGAAGTCCGCGTCGGCCATGGCGTTGAAATCGGGATGGGGCGGGTGATCGGCCACGAAGGGCGGGGTGTAGGGATCAGGTGTCATGGGATCAGCTCGCCTTGGCGGTATCGAGGTCGGCGGCGGCGGTGCGCAGCCGCATGAAATGGTCGCGCAGGCGGAATTCGGGGGCGAACCGCCCGGCCTCGACCATGGCCTTGCGGGCGTACAGGCTGATGTCCGATTCGTCGGCATAGCCGATGGCGCCGTGCATCTGGATGGCCTCGCGGGCCACCAGGCGGGCCAGGCCGCCGGCCCGGGTGCGGGCCCGCAGCACGCCCAGGCGCGCCCGCCCGGGATCGCCGCCCCGGTCCAGCGCCGCCGCCGCCGTGCCGATGGCGGCCCGCGCCAGTTCCATCTGCACCTTGATCTCGGTGGCCCGGTGCTGCA
>JAGREA010000320.1 GCA_020446745.1 Rhodobacterales bacterium
CCGCCGATCATGGGCGCGGCCGCCTTCCTGATGGCCGAGTTCCTGGAGATCCCCTACCTGGACGTGGCCGCGGCGGCCCTGCTGCCGGCGCTGCTGTACTACGTCAGCGTGTTCGTGCAGGTGGACCTGATCGCCGGCCGCGACGCCATTGCCGGCGACCGGGACGAACGCCTGACCGTGCGCGCCGTGCTGGCCGACGGCTGGCACTTCCTGATCCCCCTGGCCGTACTTCTGCTGGCCCTGTTCCACTGGCGCCTGGACCCCGAGGATTCGGCCTTGATCGCCTCGGTCGCCATCCTGGTGGTGGGCTTCGGGCGCGGCTACCGGGGCGAACGCCTGACGCCGGGCAAGCTGGGCCGGGTGTTCGTGGAAACGGGCGTGTCCATGGTCGACTTGATCCTGGTGGTGGCCGCCGCCGGGTTCGTCATCGGGGTGCTGAACATCACCGGCCTGGGCTTTGCCCTGACCCTGGTGCTGGTCAACGCGGTGGGGTCCAGCCCCATCCTGCTGCTGCTCATTTCGGCCCTGGTGTGCACGGTGCTGGGCATGGGTATGCCCACCTCGGGGGTCTACGTGCTGCTGGCGGCCCTGGTGGCGCCGGCCCTGGTGCAGGCGGGCATCCACACCATCGCCGCCCACATGTTCATCCTGTACTTCGGCATGATGTCCATGATCACCCCGCCGGTGGCCCTGGCGGCTTTCGCCGCGGCCACCATCTCCAAGGCCGATCCCCTGGGCACGGGGCTGGCCGCCCTGCGCGTCGGCTGGGCGGCCTTCATCATCCCGTTCATCTTCGTCAGCACGCCGGCCCTGCTGCTGGACGGCGGCCTGGCCGATATCGCCCTGGCCGTGGCCGTGTCCGTCCTGGGAATCACCGCCATCACCATCGGCATCGTCGGCTACTGGGGCCGGGGGCTCGATGTGCTCCCGCGGGCCGCATTCCTGGCCCTGGGCCTGTTCGCCCTGCCCATGGGCTTCCTGCCCGTGTCCATGGCCGTGCACGGGTTCAGCGCCGCCGCCATCGTGGTCCTGGCGATCATCGTGAAACTGCGAAACCGCGCCCCCGCGCGGAGCCACAAGGAGGAAACACCATGAACCGCTTGCACGCCTTTCTGGTCGCGGGCCTGGCCGGCCTGTGCCTGGCGTCCTCGGCCGCCGTGGCCCAGGTCGTCACCATCGCCACCGGGGCACAGGGCTCGCTGGCCTACAGCTCGGGCCAGGCCGTGGCCAAGGTGGCCAACGATAACGGCATCATCGCCCGGGCCCAGCCCCTGGTGGGCTACCTGCCGCTGATCAACAGCGGCGAGGTGGACTTCGGGTTCTCCAACGGGGTGGAGGCCGGATACGCCTTCACCGGCACCGGCAACTACGACCGGGCCCACCCCAACATGCGCCTGGTGGGGGTGATGTTCCCGCTGTCGACGGGCCTGATGGCGCCCTGCGACCTGGGGCTGAAGACGGTGGCCGACCTGAAGGCCAAGGCCGGCGGCCTGCGCATCGCCTCGGAATACACGTCCTCCACCATCATTCCGTTCTACATCGAAGGCGGCCTGGCCAACGGCGGCCTGAAGTACGACGACTTCAAGCGGGTGCCCGTGGCCAGCTTCGTGGCCGGCATCAATGCCCTGGGCGACGGCCTGGTGGACGTGGCCCTGGTGTCGCTGAACAACGGTGCCGGCAAGCAGGCCAGCGTCAAGCTGAAGGACCGGGGCGGCCTGTGCTACATCTCGCAGGACACCTCGCCCGAGGCCGTGAAGGTGTTCAAGCAGTACCTGCCGGCCGGCGCCATCGTGCCGTTCAAGCAGAACGACAAGATCAACGGCCTGGCCGACTATCCCGCCAACATCATGCGCATTCCCTGGATGATGCTGACCAACGCCGACGTCGGCGACGACCTGGTGTACCGCATGACCAAGGCCATCGCCGAGAACAAGGATGCCCTGACCCAGTCGTTCGGCCTGTTCCGCCTGGCCAAGAAGGAAACCATGGCGCCGGCCAACGCCATGCCCTATCACCCCGGTGCCCTGAAGTACTTCAAGGAAGCGGGCATCGCCGTCGGCCCCTAGGCCCCAGGAAAGGAACACCCCCCCGCCGTGACGTTCGAG
>JAGREA010000321.1 GCA_020446745.1 Rhodobacterales bacterium
CGGGGGCCGGCCGGTCCGCCTGACAGGCCGCCGGTGAAGGGCGGGCGTCGGTCGATGCGGGGACACTACCAAAAGCGCCCCCGTGCTTCAACAGAAATGTGCGACTAACTTACTCTAAATATTATTGTTTTTGAGTTTAACTGAATATCGGTTAACGCATTGTCGAAGATGACCGGACGAAGGCCAAACGGCGCCGATTGTTGCCCGCCCGGGGGCCCGGACGAACGGATCGAAGCAGCGGATGTCAGGATAGCAGGACGCGGCCGGGAAATCAGCGGTCAAAACCGTAGGCGCGCTCTACCCTGGCCACGCGCAACCGGAAGGCGCCGTACCACCGGTCCCGCCCCAGGCGCTGGGCCACCTGGTGCTCGGCCTGGGCCTTCCAGGCGGTGATGGCGGCCGGGTCGGTCCAGTAGGACACGGTGATGCCCAGGCCGTCGGGCCCGCGGGCGCTTTCCAGGCCCAGGTAGCCGGGCTGGCGGGCCGCCAGGTCGACCATGGCCTGGGCCATGGCGGCATAGCCCTCGGGGTCGTCGCCGGTCATGGTGGAGGCGAAGATCACCGCGTAATAGGGCGGCTCCGGCGTGTCGGCCAGGGGCGGCGGGGGCGAAGACGGGGACATGGCGGGCTCATTCGGCGTCGTACAGGATGACGATGTCGTCCGGATGCCCGTAGTTCAGCATGATCCGCGCCCGTTCGTCCAGCAGGTCCAGGTCCAGGCCGCGGGGGCTCAGGCGCCCCACCCGGGCTTCCAGGGCCTCGCGCCGGCGGCGCAGGTCGTCGCGTTCGCGCCGCGCCGCCTCCACCTTCTGGCTCACCTGGGTCAGGGCCACCAGGCCGCGGTCGCCGTTGACGCCGTGGTAGGCGAAATAGGCCGCCGCGCAGATGCCGATGGCCGGTCCCACCACGTGCCGCGCCCGGCGCTGCAGTTCGGAAAGCACGTTCATGGCGGACCCGTGTTGTTCTAACCGTGGCGGGTTGCGGGCGCCGGCCGAACACCGGCGCGGCCCGAATCGCCGGCATTCTTGCCGGGAAGGGGCAGAATCACCCTAACACCGTGGTGTTAACGACTCCTTGACCTGTTCCGGGCTCGGCGCCGCGTCGCCGATTCTTCCCGGGACCCTCGCGGCGTTCCCCGTTATACTTGCAGGCATGGGGAGTCATCGGATTATTCCGAGAATGAGGGGGATTTGCATCATGACCGCCAACCACCACCGCCGCCGCCCGGCGGTCACCCCGCCGGGCGCCGCGTTCGCGGCCGCCCTGGCCTGTGTCCTGGCCCTGGGTGCCTGCCAGACCACCGCCCCCCTGAATGCCGACACCTTCACCAAGGACGGCTTCATGAGCGGCACCGAGATGACCCAGGACTACTGCGAGTCCCTGTCGGATTCCATCTGGGTGGTGGTCGAGGGCGAAGGTGACTGCGTGCGCTATTACGCCGGCGGGCTGGAGGACGAGAACGACATTGCGGTGGCCAATTTCTACGGCGATTTCGGCGGCATCTATTTCAAGTCCCGGAAAGTCCACAACGCCAATTCGTTGTGGAAGACCAGTGCCGAAAAGCAGAAGTCCATCGCCGTTAAAACGGCCAAGAAGTACGGCGTGCCCTTCATCATCATGGCCCGGCCCGGCACCCTGGGGGCGTCGGGCAGCCAGGGGGAAAAGTGGTCGAAGCGCAATTCCCTGGTCATGGACGCGGGCCTGACGGCCATCGCCAAGCGCCACCACATCAAGGCCTATGCCCTGTCCAGCCAGTCGGGCGGCGGCCTGATCATCGGCGCGCTGCTGCCCTGGCGAAACGACATCCGCTGCGCCGTCATGGCGTCCACGGCCGTGTCCATCATCGAGGTCCTGAAGGCCAACTACATCGGCTACAACGTCGATTCCGCGCGGCCCTACATCTACGACCCCTACGACCACGTGGACGAGATCAGTCCCGACTCCAACCGGCGGGTCTTCGTGCTGGCGGACAAGGAGGACGGCAGGACCATCTTCTGGACCCAAAAGTCCTACATCGACAAGCTGGCCGCCAACGGGCACGACGCCCACCTGATCGACCTGACCGACAAGGGCAGCGGCCGGTTCAGCCACGGCCTGCAACGCCAGGCGGTGCTGGGCGCCGCCGAATGTGCCAAGGGCAAGACCGACGCCGAGATCGAGGCGGCCGTGCTGGCCTTCAAGCAATAATAGGGAGGTACACGCCATCATGACATTCCGTCGCCATGCCACAAGCGCCCCGGCCCGCGTCGCCCTGCTGCTTTTCCCGGCCCTGGCCTGTGTCCTGGCCCTGGGTGCCTGCCAGACCACCGCCCCCCTGAATGCCGACACCTTCACCAAGGACGGGGTGCTGAGCGGCGCCACGTCCACCCAGGAACGGTGCGCGGCCCTGTCCGACGGGGTGTGGGTGGTGGTAGACGGCCAGGGGGATTGCATCCGCTATTACGCCGGCGGCCTGAAGGACCGCAACGACGTGGCGGTGGTCAACTTCTTCGGCGACTTCGGCAACTTCAATTTCGTCCAGCGCTACATGCTGGACGCCAGCAGCGTGCCCGAGGCCTCGCCCGAGGTACTGCACGGCTTCGCCGAAAGAGTCTCCAAGAAGGTGGAGGTGCCCATCATCGTCGTCGCCCGCCCCGGCACCCTGGGTTCCAGCGGCAACCATGCCAACCGATGGACCAAGCGCAACCCTCTGCTGATGAACGCGGCCCTGGACGCCATCGCCGCCAGGCACCACATCGACACCTATGCCCTGTCGGGGCAGTCCGGCGGCAGTTTCGTGGTGGGGGCCCTGCTGCCCTGGCGCGACGACATCCGCTGCGCCGTCATGGCCTCGTCCGCCGCCTCGATCATGGAAGTGCTGATGGCCGATCGTCCGGGCACGCCGGTTGATTTTGCCCGGTCCTATGTCTACGACCCCTACGATCACATCGACGAGATCAAGCCCAACCCGGACCGGACCCTTTACACGCTGGCCGACAAGGACGACGACATCACCGTCTACTGGGCCCAGAAGTCCTTCGTCGATGCCTTGCGCGAGCGGGGCCACGACGCGGTGCTGATCGACCAGCACGGCCTGGGCAAGTTCAACCACGGGCTGGAAAGCCAATCCTTCGTAACCGCCGCCCTGTGCGCCCAAAAAGTCCCATCGCGCCTGATCATCGAGGCGCTGGAGGCCCTCGCCCGCAAGCAGGCCGCCGAGGCCGGCAAATAGCCGGTCCGCCCAACCCGCCGCCTACACCCGCTCCACCCGCAAATCCAGGAAGTGGGTGGCGCACGAGATGCAGGGATCGTAGTTGCGGATCGTCTGCTCGCAACGCCACTTCAGGTCCTCGTCGGACAGGTCCAGGTTCTTCTTCACCACGCCCAGCAGGTCGGCCTCGATCTGCTTCTGGTTCTGCGCCGTGGGCGGGATGATGGTGGCCTTGGTGATGCGCCCCTCGCCGTCCAGGGCGTAGCGGTGATAGCAGATGCCGCGCGGCGCTTCCGTGCAGCCGTGGCCCACGCCGGCCCTGTCCTTGGCCACCAGGCACGAGGCGTCGGGCTCCTCGTAATCCTTCACCAGGCGCAGGGATTCCTCGCAGGCGTACAGCGTTTCGATCATGCGCACCAGGATGGACTTGAAGGGGTTGGTCACCTTGGGGCCCAGGCCGCATTCCTTGGCCGTGGCCTTGGCCAGCCTTGAAAGCTGCTTGAAGTTGTTGTTGTAGCGCGCGATGGGCCCCACCAGGTACGGCCCCACGCCCTTCATGTGGCCCTGCAGCGCGTTGGAATGGGCCACGTGCTCTTCCTCGAAATGGGTCAGGAAGTCGGCCACGGCGATGTCCAGCCCCTGGTCGGACACGATGCGCCCCTCGCAGATGGCGTATTCGTCCGGGTGGCGCATGGACACGCTGATGGTGTCCTGGTCGAAGTCGGGATAGTCGAAGGCGGAAAAGGCCTTGGCCAGGTCGCGCGACGCCTCCACCCCCCACTCCAGGCGGTCGGCCAGGGCCCGCACGGCCTTCTTGCGCGGCATGCCGTGGAAGCCCCCCACCCGCAGGTTCACCGGGTGCACGGCGCGCCCGCCGATGGTTTCCAGAATCTCGTTGCCCAGCTTCTTCAGCTTCAGGGCCTTTTCCACCAGGGCCGGGTTCTGCTTGGCCAGCAGCAGCGAGTCCTGCAGCCCCAGGAAGTCGGGCGCGTGCAGCATGGCGGCGTGCAGCACGTGGCTTTCGATCCACTCGCCGCAATAGACGACGCGCCTAAGGTCGCGCAGCGGCCCGGTGACCTTCAGGCCCAGGGCGTCCTCCATGGCCTGGCTGGCGCCCATCATGTAGGCGATGGGGCAGATGCCGCAGATGCGGGCCGTGATGTCGGGGGCCTCCATGTACCTGCGCCCCTGCAGGAAGGCCTCGAAGAAGCGCGGCGGCTCGAAGATGCGGAACTTGATGTCCTCCACCTCGCCGTCGCGGACGCGCACGTACAGCGCCCCTTCCCCTTCCACGCGGGCCAGGGCGTCGACGGCGACGGTGCGGGTGCCCTTGGGGGCGCGTCCGGCGCGGGGGTTGCGGGTCTGGTCACTCATGGATCTCGCTCTCCTTGCGGAAGGCGTCGGCATAGCCGGTGAAGCCGCGGAACAGGTGTTTCACCTCGCGCTTGCCGTGGCCCTGCCTGTCGCCCAGCCAGCGGGCCAGGCTGGCCGTGTTGGGGGTTTCCGTGGGCCCGAAGCAGCCATAGCAGGCCCGCTGGCAGCCCGGGCACAGGGTGCCGCAGCCCACCTGGGTCACCGGGCCCAGGCAGGGCTGGCCGTGGGCCACCATCACGCACACGTTGCCCTGGCGCTTGCAGTCGATGCACTGGCCGTGGGTGGCGATGTTGGGCTTGCGGCCGTTCAGCAGGGCGTTGATCACCTCCAGCAGCTGGCCCTTGTCGATGGGGCAGCCGCGCAGTTCGAAGTCCACCTTCACGTGGTCCTGGATGGGCGTCGACTTGGCCAGGCTGTCGATATATTCCGGGTGGGCGTAGACGGCGTTGATGAAGGGGTCCAGGTCCTTGAAGTTGCGCAGCGCCTGGATGCCGCCCGAGGTGGCGCAGGCACCGATGGTGACCAGCAGCTTGGACTGGCGCCGCACCTTGTGGATGCGTTCGGCGTCGTGGGGGGTGGAGATGGAGCCTTCCACCAGCGACACGTCGTAGGGCCCGGGCAGTTCGGCCCGGGTGGCCTCCAGGAAATAGGCGATGTCGACGGAATCGGCGACGGTCAGCAGTTCGTCCTCGCAGTCCAGCAGGCTGAGCTGGCAGCCGTCGCAGGACGAGAACTTCCACACCGCCAGCTTGGGCTTGCGGGGCCCGCTATTGGTCTTGCCTTTTGCCATCCTACAGCTCCCTGACCGGGAAGATTTTCTGGATCCGGTCGAACCGGAACACGGGCCCGTCCTTGCACACGAAGGTGGGGCCGAACTGGCAGAACCCGCACAGGCCCACGGCGCACTTCATGTTGCGTTCCATGGACACGTGGATGCGGTCGTTGGTCACCCCCAGGCCGTTCAGGGTCTGCACCGAAAAGCGCATCATGATTTCCGGCCCG
Organism: Rhodobacterales bacterium; assembly: GCA_020446745.1. Lineage (GTDB taxonomy): Bacteria > Pseudomonadota > Alphaproteobacteria > Rhodospirillales > JACKKN01 > JAGREA01. The sequence continues at coordinate 5,567 of JAGREA010000321.1, forward strand.
CACACGAAGGCCACCGTGTGGTGGGGGTCGAACCGGCCGCGGGTGATCAGGTTGGTGACCACGCCCACGGGGCCGGCCCAGTCGCCGGTGCCGCGGTCCACGGTCACGTCGGCGTACATGTCGAAGCGCCCGCGCCAGCTTTCCAGGTCCTTGCGGAACAGGATGTCCTCGGGCGTGCGGGCGCCATAGAAGATGCACACCTTGCCGTACTTCTTGCGGTGCTTCAGCACGTGATAGATGGCCGGGCGCAGGGGCGCCAGGCCGATGCCGCCGGTGACGATGATCAGGTCGTGGCCTTCGGCCGCTTCCACCGGCCAGGACGAGCCGAAGGGGCCACGCAGGCCGATGTTGTCGCCCTCGCGCAGGGCCATCAGGGTGTCGGTCACCGTGCCCACGGCGCGGATGGTGTGCACCACCTTGGAGGGATCCGCCGGGTCGCCGGACATGGAGATGGGGACCTCGCCGGTGCCGTAGGCGTACAGCATGTTGAACTGGCCGGGCTTGAAATGGAACGGGCGGCGGCCCGACGCCGGGGTCAGCTCGATGGTGAAGGTGTCCGACAGTTCCTTCTGGAACGACCGCACCTGGTAGGGCACGGGGATCATGGGATCCACGATGGCAGTGTTCATGTCGTCCTCTTTCCCCCTTGCACGTTCTCCGCCCGGGCGGGGCGGCCCCCCACCCGGGCGGAACGGGCCCCTATGGGCGGCCGTACATGTCGATCATCTGCAGGCGCGCCGCGTTCAGGCGGTCGGCCAGCACCGGGATGAACCGGCTGAGCAGGTCATAGCCCAGGGAATGGTCGCTCTCGATCTTGCCGCGCAGGCACTTGGCGTCCAGGCTGACCAGACGGGTCAGCTCGATGGCCTTGGCGTCGAAGGTCCAGGTGAAGGGCGGCACCATCCACGACCAGCCGAAGATCTCGCCCTCGTGGACCGTGGACAGCACCACCGGGTCGCGCCCCGGCACGTGGAATTCCAGGGCGATGGTGCCGTGGCGGACCAGGTAGAACTTGTCGGCCGCCCCCCCTTCGCGGAACAGGTAGGTATCGGCGTTGATCCGTTCGTTGGCCGCGCAGCCGGCGATCACTTCCATCGCGGCGTCATCCATGCCCCTGAAGAAGGGGTGTTCCGCCAGAAGCTTGCCCAAACCGTCGATCTGCACCATGTGACGACCTCCTTATGTTTTTGTTCGCCCCTTGTCGGCCGCGATGGCCCGGGCTTCCTCCGTGATGTCGATTCCCACCGGGCACCAGGTGATGCAGCGCCCGCAGCCCGTGCAGCCGGACGACCCGAACTGGTCGTGCCAATGGGCCAGCTTGTGGGTGATCCACTGGCGATAGCGCGACCGGCCCTCGCGCCGGATCGCGCCGCCGTGGATGTACGAGAATTCGATGCTGAAGCAGGAATTCCAGGTCCGCACCCGCTGCGCCTCGTTGCCGTCCAGCGAGGTCTCGTCCTGGGTGTTGGAACAGAAGCAGGTGGGGCAGACCATGGTGCAGTTGGCGCAATAGAGGCACCGCCTGGCCACCTCGTCCCACCGGGGGTGTTCCAGGTTCTCCTTCAGCAGGGTCTCCACGCCGTCGACCATGGTCCGGCCCATGGACCGCGACGCCTTGGTCACGGCCGCCTCGGCGGCCTTCACGTCGTCGTCCTTGGCCGCCCGGCCCTTCAGCTTGTCCAGCAGGTCGGCGCCCGCCTGGCTGCCGGCCTGGGCCAGGAATTCGTGGCGGTCGCCGGTCAGGCGTTCGGTCAGCACCAGGTCGTACCCCGGGCCCACCTGGGGCCCCGTGCCCATGGAGGCGCAGAAGCAGGTGCCGCCGGCGCGGGTGCAGTTCACCGCCACCACCAGGGCCGCGGCGCGCCGGGCGGCATAGCCCGGGTCCTTGTAGTCGCGGCCGGTGAACACGGTGTCCTGTTTCTGGATGGCCGCCAGGTCGCAGGCCCGGACGCCGACGAAGGCGCGCTTCGGCGGCGCCGCGTCGGGCACGGTGATGCTGAACCCGCCGCGCCGCCGGGCCGCCGTGAACAGCACCTGGTGGGGTGGATAGAGGAACCGCTTCCAGTTGTGGGGGCCGACCACGTGGTGGAAGTACCCGGCCTTGCGCGACGACTTCAGGCGGTAGGAGCCGCCTTCCTGTTCGTCCAGCCGGCCCAGCGGCAGGTCCGCCGCGCCGTCCACGGTATCGTAGACCACGGCGCCGTCCCGCTCGGTGGGGCCGATGACCTCGTAACCGTCCTGGGCAAGAAGTGTGATCAGTTGGTCCAGGGCCTTGGCGGCCAGGACCCGGGGCGCCCCGAAGGCGCCCGCTTCCCCTGTCATGCCGTTCCTCCGTCGCCCGGCGTTGCCGTGACGGAGTCCCTGCGCACGTGTGGATCCGGTCGCGCGCGGCGACTGGATTCAACCGACGCGGACCCCTCACCGACGTACCGTTGAAATCCCGGATGCGCGCCCCGATTCCCGCCTTTCTTGTTGTTCCCGCTCGGTGGGTGGGACCGGACGGATGATAACATTCAACACCGCGCATGCCCACCGGAATAGGTGCCCGCCCCCCGCATGCCAAGGGTGCGCCGGGCACAGACGACCATAACCGAAGGTAAAAAAAGGGGCGGCCGAAGCCGCCCCCCGCGCGGATTGCCCAATCGTTGCGGTTAATGGCGGGCCTTGGCGTAGCCCAGGGTCTCCAGGGCCACCTCGATCTCGTCCAGGATCACCGGATCGTCGATGGTGGCCGGCATCTTCCAATCCTGGTTGTCGGCGATCTTCTGCATGGTGCCGCGCAGGATCTTGCCCGACCGGGTCTTGGGCAGGCGGTCCACCACCACGGCCTGCTTGAAGGCGGCCACGGCGCCGATGGAATCGCGCACCGACTTCACCACCTCGGCCACGATCTCCTCGTTGGGCCGGGTCACGCCGGCCTTCAGCACCAGGAAGCCCAGGGGCAGCTGCCCCTTCAGCTGGTCGGCCACGCCGATCACGGCGCATTCGGCCACGTCCGGGTGGTGGGCCAGCACCTCTTCCATGCCGCCGGTGGACAGGCGGTGCCCGGCCACGTTGATGATGTCGTCGGTGCGGGCCATGATGTAAAGGTAGCCGTCTTCGTCCATGTAGCCGGCGTCGGCGGTCATGTAGTAGCCCGGGAACTGGGCCAGGTAGCTGTCCACGTAGCGGTCGTCGTTCTGCCACAGGGTGGGCAGGGTGCCCGGCGGCAGGGGCAGCTTGCAGCAGA
>JAGREA010000322.1 GCA_020446745.1 Rhodobacterales bacterium
GCCCCGCCCCGCTGGCTGCGGTTCTCGGTGCCCGTGCGGGTGCCCGACGGGCGGCCCATGCTGGCCATCGTCATCGACGACATGGGGGTGGACCGGCGCCGGTCCGGCCGGGTGATGTCCCTGAAGGGGCCGCTGACCCTGTCGTTCCTCACCTACGCCGACGACCTGGACCGCCAGACCCGCGAGGCCGCCGACGCCGGCCACGAGCTGATGCTCCACGTGGCCATGGCGCCCCGCAACGAACGCCTGGACGCCGGGCCCAACGTGCTGGAATCGGGCCTGGACCCCACCGAGCTGCGCCGCCGCCTGGCCTGGGGCCTGGCCCGGTTCGGCACCTTCGTGGGCATCAACAACCACATGGGCAGCCAGTTCACGGCCGATGCCGAAGGCATGCGGGTGGTTATGGAAACCCTGCGCGACCGCGGCCTGCTGTTCCTGGATTCCCGCACCACGGCCGACACGGTGGGCGCCCGCGTGGCCCACGAGGTGGGCGTGCCGGTGGTGGAGCGCAACGTGTTCCTGGACAACGTGAACACGGAAAAGGCCGTGCGGGCCCGCCTGGACGAGGCCATCGCCATCGCCCGCAAGCGGGGTTATGCGGTGGCCATCGGCCATCCCCGCGACGCCACCATCGCCGTGCTGTCGGACTGGCTGGGCAGGGCGGCGGACGAGGGCATCGCCGTGGTGCCCGTCACCGCCGTGGTGAAACGCTGAAGCCCCTTGACGTTCCAGCCCGTGGAAGCGACTAGAACACCCCCAGGGTAACCAAGAAAGGACAACGACCCATGACCGCTACCTACCGCGTCGACGGCATGACCTGCGGCGGCTGCGCCAGTTCCGTGACCCACGCCATCCAGGGCGCCGCCCCGGGCACCCGCGTGACCGTGGACCTGGCGGCCAAGACCGTGACCGTGGAAGGAAACGCCGAGCCCGCCGTGGTGGGCCAGGCCGTGGCCGACGCCGGTTTCGATTTCGTCGGTCCGGCGGCCTAGGGCCTGGGGCCTGGGGCCTGGGGTCTGGGGCCTAGGGTCTGGGGCTTGGCGGCCTGGACGAGTTAGCCGCCGCCGGCGGCGAACTTCACGGCCTCTTCCGCCGCCCGCATCAGGGCGCGGGCCTTGTTGCAGCTTTCCTGGTATTCCGCTTCCGGGTCGCTGTCGGCCACCACGCCGCCACCGGCCTGGATGTACAGCTTGCCGTCCTTGACCACGGCGGTGCGCAGCGCGATGCAGGTGTCCACGTCGCCGTTGGCGCCGAAATAGCCGATGCAGCCGGCATAGATGCCGCGCCGCACGGGCTCCAGTTCATCGATGATCTCCATGGCGCGGATCTTGGGTGCGCCCGACACCGTGCCGGCGGGGAAGCCCATCAGCAGGGCGTCCAAGCCGTCGTAGCGGTCGGTATCCAGTTCCCCTTCCACGTTCGACACGATGTGCATGACGTGGGAATAGTGCTCGATGACCATCTGCTCGGTGGCCTTCACGGTGCCGATTTTCGCCACCCGGCCCACGTCGTTGCGGCCCAGGTCCAGCAGCATCAGGTGTTCGGCCAGCTCCTTGGGGTCGGCCAGCAGGTCGGTGGCCAGGGCCTGGTCCTCGGCCGCGTCCTTGCCGCGCGGCCGGGTGCCGGCGATGGGCCGGATGGTCACCTTGCCCTCGCGCACCCGGACCAGGATTTCCGGGCTGGAGCCGACCACCGAGAAGCTGCCGAAATCCAGGAAGAACAGGAACGGCGACGGGTTCAGGCGCCGGAGCGAGCGGTAGAGCGAGAACGGCGGCAGCCGGAAGGGCAGGGTGAAGCGCTGCGACGGCACGATCTGGAAGGCGTCGCCGGCCCGCACGTATTCCTTGGCCCGTTCCACCATGGCGTGGTAGCCGGCCCGCCCCACGTTGGATTCCGGCAGCGGCAGGGGTTCGGCCTCGCGTGGCGCGCTGCGGCGGTAGGGCAGGCTGCGGGCGAAGTCGGTGGCCACGTCGGCCAGGCGGGCCCGGGCCTGGTCATAGGCCGCGGCGGCGCCCATGTCCGGGTTGGGCCACACCGGCGAGATCACCGTCACCACGTCCTCGATGGTGTCGAACACGGCGATCACCGTGGGCCGCAGGAACAGGCCGTCGGGCACCCCCAGGGTATCGGGGTTGTCGTCGGGCAGGGTTTCCACCAGGCGCACCATGTCGTAGGTCATGTAGCCCACCAGGCCGGCGGCCATGGGCGGCAGGTGGTCGGGCATGTCGATGTGGGATTCCGCCACCACGGCCCGCAGCGAGGCGATGGCCCCTTCGGCCGCCGCCACGGGGCAGGGGGCGAAGGCTTCCGTGTCCACCCGGGCCTGGCGGTTGATCTCGGCCGTGTCGCCGTGGCAGCGCCAGATCAGGTCCGGCATCATGCCCAGGAAGGAATAGCGCCCGCGGATGGCGCCGCCCTCCACCGATTCCAGCAGGAAGCTGTAGGGCCGCCCGTCGGCCAGCTTGAGCATGGCCGACACCGGCGTTTCCAGGTCGGACACCAGGGTGGTCCAGACCACCTGGGGCTTGCCGGCGTCGTAGGCGTCCTTGAAGGCCGTGAAGTTGGGCTCGACCTGCATGGCGGGGCCTCGGTTCAGGTTGTGGGTTCAGGTCCGGGTTCGGCTTACTGACTCAGGTCGTTGACCGCGCGCTGGTTGATGCTGACCGGATAGTCGGCCCGCATGGCATCGGCGTACTGGACCATCAGGTCGTTGCGCAGCGACGGGCCCAGGTCGCGGGCGATGCGCTTCACCACCTCCTCGTTGGCCGCCGGGTCGGCCGGCTCGATGCCCTTCAGGCGGGCGGCGAAGCTGGCCCCCGTGCCCCGGGCGGTGGTCGTTTCGCCCGCCTTCAGGTCGAACACCGGGCCCACCATGGCCGGCGGCATGTCGGCCGGGGCGCCCTTGCCGTCGCGGGTGAAGGCGGTGGAGAGCACCACCTCGGTCCCCAGGTCGGCGGCCACCTTGGCGGCGTCCACGGGGCCCTTCAGCATCTCGGCCGCCTTGGCCGCCTTGTCGTCGGAAATCTTGGTGCGCTGGGCCGCCGTCCAGTCCCGCGTCACCTGGGCCAGCACCGTGTCCAGGGGGCGCAGGGTGGGTTCCGTCACGCCGTCGGTGCGAACCACGAAATAACCGTCGTTGCCGGCCTCGGTCAGGGCGCTTTCCTCGCCCTCGGGGGTCTGGAACAGGGTCGGCAGGAAGCTTTGCCCGGCCGGCAGGCCGGTCACCTTCTGGCCCTTGGGGTCCAGGCCCCGGCTGTCGATCTGGGCGATCTTGCGGGCCGTGGCGCCGATGGTCTGCGCGGCCTCCTCCAGGGTGGAACCGCCGCCCAGGGCGTCCTCCAGGCGGTTCGACAGGTCGAACACCGCGTCGATGGCGCGGTCGTGGGACACCACCTTGACCAGGGCCTCGCGGGCCTCGTCCAGGGTCTTGGTGCGGGCCCGCTGGATGCTCACGGTCTTCAGGATGTGCCAGCCCAGGGGCGACTTGATGGGCGGCGTGAAGCCGCCGTTGGGCAGGCCGAAGGCCGGCTCGGCCAGTTCGGGCAGCATCTCGTGCCGGGAAATCAGGCCCAGTTCCAGGGCCTTGCCCTCGATGCCGGCCACGGTCTTGGCCACCTCGGCGAAGTCGGTGCCCTGAATCAGCAGGTCGTGGGCCGTCCGGGCCGTGGCCTCGTCGGCGAACACCATCTGCTGCAGGCGCCGCTTTTCCGGCACGTTGTATTCACCGGCCCGCTCGTTGTAGGCGGCCTTGAGGTCGTCGTCGGAAACGGCGATCTCCTTGGCCAGTTCCTTGGCGTCCAGGTAGACCACCGTGGCGGCCCGGTATTCGGGCGCCGTGTAGGCGGCCGCGTGGTCCTGGTGGAAGGCCTCCAGCGCCGCCTTGTCGGGCTCGGGAATGTCGCCGGCCTCGTCGTCGCCGAAGCGCATGATCTCCACCATGCGCTTTTCCTGGCGGGCCTGGAACAGGGCCACGGCCATGGCCTGGGGGGCCTGGTCCATGACGCCGATGGTGTCGATCAGCTGGTTGCGCGTCAGGTCGCCGCGCAGCATGGTCACGTAGCCTTCCTCGCTCAGCCCGCTGGTGGACAGCACGTTCCTGTAGATGGACGGATCGAACTGGCCCAGGGTGTTGTGGAAGTTGGCGTTGGCGTTGATCTCGCGGCGCAGGGCCGCGTCGCCCACCGAAAGGCCCAGGTCGCGCGCGCCCTGGTTCAGCAGGGTGCGGGTGATGATCTGCTGCAGCACCGTGTTGGCCAGGCCCATGGCCTGCAGGCGTTCGATGTCGATCTTGCCGCCGGTCATCTGGCGCAGGCGGTTGACCTCGTTGTTCAGCTCGCTGCGCAGCTGGTCCTGGGGGATGTCGATGTCGCCCACGCTGGCCGCCTTGGGCGGGCCGCCGGCAACCCGGATCATGTCGCCCACGCCCCAGGCCGCGAAGCTGAGGATCAGCAGGCCGAACAGGAGCTTGACGAGCAGCGAGGCGGAACGCTTGCGGATGGCTTCCAGCATGGATTCTTGGACCGACTTTGACCGTTGATGGGAAAGGCCCGGAACCGTTCGCCGGGCGCCGCGGCATCATAGAAGTGGCGCCGGGCCCCCGCAACCGCTGAGTCCCGCCCCATAGTCCGCTTTCCGGGCCCGCTTTCCGACCCCGCATTCCAGGGGTGAACCGGGCCCGGCGCTGTGGTAAAAGGCGCAGAGGTTTCACGCGCAGATCATTCCAATGAAATAGGGGGGTTCCATGGCCCGACGCCCGTTGATCGCCGGCAACTGGAAGATGAACGGCTTGAAGAAGGACGGCCGCGCCCTGGCAGCCGGCCTGGCCAAGCTGATGAAGAAGGAAAAGAAGCCGGCATTCGAAATGCTGGTCTGTCCGCCCTATCCGCTGATCGACCGGGTGGTCGAGGCGGTCAAGGGTTCGGGCATCAAGGTGGGGGGGCAGGACAGCCACACGGCCGTTTCCGGCGCCCACACGGGGGACGTGAGCCCGGCCATGCTGGCCGACCTGGGCTGCAAGTACGTGATCCTGGGCCATTCCGAACGCCGCACCGACCACGGCGAGAAGGATGCCCTGGTGAAGGCCAAGGCCGAGGCCGCCATCGCCGCCGGCCTGAAGGTCATCGTCTGCGTGGGCGAGACCCTGGCCCAGCGGGAAAAGGGCCAGACCATCGCCGTCAACCGGCGCCAGGTGCGGGGCTCGCTGCCCGACGGCGCCGACGCCAAGAACACGGTCATCGCCTATGAGCCCGTGTGGGCCATCGGCACCGGCCTGACGGCCACGCCGGAGCAGGCCCAGGAGGTCCACGCCGAGATCCGCGCCACCCTGGCCGGCCTGATCGGCGGCGAGGCCGACAAGATGCGGATTCTCTACGGCGGCTCCATGAAGCCCGGCAACGCCGGCGAACTGATGGCCCAGCCCGACATCGACGGCGGCCTGATCGGCGGCGCCGCCCTGAAGGTCGAGGATTTCTGGGGCATCGCGAAAAGTTGCTAGCCAAGGCGGCTCGCAGCGACTAAATACACCGCACGGACGCCCCCTTCACCGGGGGCGTCCACCGGTTTTCGTGTGGCCTGTTCCCATCTACGGCCACGGTCTTGCGTACTCAAAGTATTTCGGGCAGCCATGACGACGGTCATTCTTGTCATTCACCTGTTGCTGGCCATCGCCCTGGTGGGCGTGGTGCTGATGCAGCGCAGCGAAGGCGGCGCCCTGGGCATGGGCGGCGGCGGCATGGGCGGCTTCATGACCGGCCGGTCGACGGCCAACCTGCTGACCCGGGTGACGGCGATTCTCGCCGCCTGCTTCTTCGTCACCAGCCTGGTGCTGGCCATTCTGGCCAACGGCACCGGCGTCAACCGCTCGATCATGGACGCGCCGACGGAGGCCCCGGCCCCCGCGGAACCCACGGAACCCGCGGCTCCCAGCGCCCCGGTCTCGCAGTGACCGACAACGGCCGACCCCCACGTCGGCCGTTTTCCTTCACGGGGTCTTCAACGGGGTGATCCGAATGCTGTACAGTATCCGTCCATGACGCGGTTCATTTTCATCACCGGCGGCGTGGTGTCCTCGCTCGGCAAAGGGTTGGCGTCGGCGGCCCTGGGAGCGGTCCTTCAGGCGCGGGGCTTCAAGGTCCGTCTGCGCAAGCTTGATCCCTACATCAACGTGGACCCGGGGACCATGAGTCCCTACCAGCACGGCGAGGTGTTCGTCACCGATGACGGCGCCGAGACGGACCTGGACCTGGGCCACTACGAACGCTTCACCGGCGTGCACGCGCGCCAGAGCGACAACGTGACCACGGGGCGCATCTATTCGGACGTCATCGCCCGGGAACGGCGCGGCGACTACCTGGGCGCCACCATCCAGGTGATCCCCCACATCACCGACGCCATCAAGGCCTTCGTGCTGTCCGACGTGCACGACGAGGACTTCATCCTGTGCGAGATCGGCGGCACGGTGGGCGACATCGAGGGCCTGCCGTTCCTGGAAGCCATCCGCCAGCTGGGCAACGAGCTGGGGCGCGAGAAGGTGATGTACATCCACCTGACGCTGCTGCCCTACATTCCCGCCGCCGGCGAGCTGAAGACCAAGCCGACCCAGCATTCGGTGAAGGAACTGCTGAACGTGGGGATCCAGGCCGACGTGCTGCTGTGCCGGGCCGACCGCGAGATCCCGGCCGGCGAGCGGCGCAAGATCGCCCTGTTCTGCAACGTGCGCCAGGAAGCGGTGATCCCGGCCCTGGACGTGGCCTCCATCTACCGGGTGCCGCTCAGCTACCACGCCGAGGGCCTGGACGACGAGGTGTGCCGCCATTTCGGCCTGGAGGCCCCGCCGCCGGACCTGACCAACTGGCAGGCCGTGTGCGAGCGGGTGGAAAAGCCGGAAGGCGAGGTGACCATCGCCGTGGTGGGCAAGTACACGGGCCTGCTGGACGCCTACAAGTCCCTGGCCGAGGCCCTGACCCACGGCGGCATCGCCAACAACGTGAAGGTCAAGCTGGACTGGATCGATTCCGAGATCTTCGAGCGCGAGAACGCGGTGACCCACCTGGACGGCGTCCACGGCATCCTGGTGCCCGGCGGTTTCGGCGAGCGCGGCGCGGAAGGCAAGATCGCCGCCGTCACCTTCGCCCGCGAGCGCGAGGTGCCCTATTTCGGCATCTGCTTCGGCATGCAGATGGCGGTGCTGGAGGCGGCCCGCAACCTGGCCGGCATTCCCGACGCCGGGTCGACGGAATTCGGCCAGTGCGAGCACCCGGTGGTGGGCCTGATGACCGAATGGATGCAGGGCAACCAGCTGGTGCTGCGCAACCAGGGCGGCGACATGGGCGGCACCATGCGCCTGGGGGCCTATGACTGCCGGCTGGAGCCCGACAGCCGGGTGGCAGAGGTGTACGGCGGCGAGACCATGATCCAGGAGCGCCACCGCCACCGCTATGAGGTCAACACCAACTACCGCCTGAACCTGGAGGCCGCCGGCCTGCGCTTTTCCGGCATGTCGCCCGACGGCCTGCTGCCGGAAATCGTCGAGCTGCCCGACCATCCCTGGTTCATCGGCGTGCAGTTCCACCCGGAACTGAAGTCCAAGCCCATGCAGCCCCATCCCCTGTTCACCTCGTTCATCGCCGCGGCCGTGCGCCAGGCGCGGCTGGTCTGATCCGTGGCCGCGGCCTGCCGTCACGTTCCGGTCGGCGACCTGGTGCTGGGCAACGACCGGCCCCTGGTGCTGATCGCCGGGCCCTGCGCCATGGAAAGCCGCGACCATGCCCTGGAAACGGCCGGCGCCCTGAAGGCCATGGCCGACGCCGCCGGCATGGGGCTGATCTACAAGTCGTCGTTCGACAAGGCCAACCGCACCAGTGCTTCGGGCGAGCGGGGCATCGGCCTGGACCGGGCCCTGCCCATCTTCGACGAGATCCGCCGCACCGTCGGCTGCCCCGTGGTGACCGACGTGCACGAGGCCGCCCAGTGCGCCGCCGTGGCCCAGGCCGTGGACGTATTGCAGATTCCCGCCTTCCTGTGCCGCCAGACCGACCTGCTGCTGGCCGCCGCCGTCACGGGCCGGGTGGTGAACGTGAAGAAGGGCCAGTTCCTGGCGCCGTGGGACATGGTGAACGTGGCCGCCAAGGTGCGCGACGCCGGCAACGACAAGGTGCTGCTGACGGAACGGGGCGCCAGCTTCGGTTACAACACCCTGGTCACCGACCTGCGGGGCCTGCCCATCATGGCCCGCGACACCGGCTGCCCCATCGTGTTCGATGCCACCCATTCGGTGCAGCAGCCGGGCGGGCGGGGCGGCTCGTCGGGCGGGCAGCGGGAATTCGCCCCGGTGCTGGCCCGGGCCGCCGTGGCCGTGGGCGTGGCGGCGGTGTTCATCGAGACCCACCAGGACCCGGACAGCGCGCCGTCCGACGGCCCCAACATGATCCCCCTGGCCCAGATGCCGGCCCTGATCGATACCTTGATGGCGTTCGACGCCCTGGCCAAGGCCCGCCCCCTGTCCCTTTGAGTCCCTTTTGGGCCCGCTGAGCCCCGCTGAGCGCCGCCGAACGGTCTCTTGCGCCCTCCAGGGGGAGGGAGTATGGAAGAGGGACGATCCTCTCCAAAATTTCACGCATGTGCTTCAGGGGGCTATGCCATGACCGCGATCATCGATATCCATGCCCGGGAAATTCTCGACAGCCGGGGCAACCCCACCGTTGAGGTGGACGTCACGCTGGAAAACGGCGAACAGGGCCGCGCCGCGGTGCCGTCCGGCGCCTCCACGGGCGTCCACGAGGCCGTCGAGCTGCGCGACGGGGGCGAGCGCTATGGCGGCAAGGGTGTCCGCAAGGCCTGTGAATCCGTCAACGGCGAGATCTACGAAGCCCTGATGGACATGGATGCCGAGGAGCAGCTGGCCATCGACCGCACCATGATCGACCTGGACGGCACGCCCAACAAGGGCCGCCTGGGCGCCAACGCCATCCTCGGCGTGTCGCTGGCCGTGGCCAAGGCCGCGGCCCAGGACGCCGGCCTGCAGCTCTACCGCTACATCGGCGGCACCCAGGCCCACGTGCTGCCCGTGCCGATGATGAATATCGTCAACGGCGGCCAGCATGCCGACAACCCCATCGACATCCAGGAATTCATGATCATGCCCGTGGGCGCCGGCACCATCGCCGATGCCGTGCGCATGGGCTCGGAAGTGTTCATGGCCCTGAAGAAGGGCCTGAAGGACGCCGGCCACAACACCAACGTGGGTGACGAGGGCGGCTTCGCCCCCGGCCTGGCCAGCGCCGACGAGGCCCTGAGCTTCATCATGAAGGCCATCGAGGCCGCCGGCTACACGCCGGGCGACGACGTGATGCTGGCCCTGGACTGCGCCTCGTCCGAATACTTCAAGGACGGCAAGTACGTGCTGGCCGGCGAGGGCAAGACCCTGGACGCCGCCGGCAACGTGGCCTACCTGGCCGACCTGGCGGCCCGCTACCCCATCCTGTCCATCGAGGACGGCATGGCCGAGGACGACTGGGACGGCTGGAAGCTGCTGACCGACGAGCTGGGCGGCAAGGTGCAGCTGGTGGGCGACGACCTGTTCGTCACCAACCCGGTGCGCGTGGCTGACGGCATCGCCAAGGGCGTCGCCAACTCGGTGCTGGTGAAGGTGAACCAGATCGGTTCCCTGAGCGAGACCCTGCAGGCCGTGGAAATGGCCCACCGGGCGCGCTACACCAACGTCATCTCCCACCGTTCGGGCGAGACCGAGGATTCCACCATCGCCGACATCTCGGTGGCCACCAACGCCGGCCAGATCAAGACCGGCAGCCTGAGCCGTTCGGACCGCCTGGCCAAGTACAACCAGCTGATCCGCATCGAGGAGGAACTGGGCAGCCAGGCCGTCTACGCCGGCCGCACCATCCTGCGCGGCTGATTTCTCGAAGATACAAAAGAGGGCGGGCCTTCATGGGCCCGCCCTTTTTTTGTGCCAATTTTTCAATCTGCTCCACCCTCACCCTGAGGTGCGAGCATAGCGAGCCTCGAAGGGCTGGTGCCGCGTGACGGGCCCTAGGGGGTCTCGTCGTCCCCCTCCAGCTTCTTGCCGTCCAGGTCGCGGGTCGCGCGGTCGGCCTGGTCGGCGTCGCGGGCCTTTTCCGCCTTGGTGCGGCCGAACCGCGCGCGGTTGGCCTCGGCCCGGCTTTCCTTGTCGCGCCGCGCCTTGGCCTTGCGGGCCTGGCGCAGGTTGATGACGTCGCCGGCCATGGCGGGCTAGTCCTTGGCGTCGATGGCGGCGCGCAGGGCGTCGTAGTCCCGCACCACGGGGAACTGGGGGAACTCGGCGATCACGTTGTCCGGCGCCCGGAACAGGATGCCCCGGTCGGCCTCGCCCAGCATGGTGGTGTCGTTGTAGGAATCGCCGGCCGCGGTGACGCGGAAGTGCAGGTCGTCGCGGAACGCCCGCACGGCGGCCCGCTTGTGGTCCTTCATGCGCAGGCGGTAGCCGGCCACCCGGCCGTCGGCGGCGATCTCCAGCCGGTGGCAGAACAGGGTGGGGCGGCCCAGCTGGCGCATCAGGGGGTCGGCGAACTCGTAGAAGGTGTCCGACAGGATCACCACCTGGTAGGCCTCGCGCAGGTCGTCCAGGAAGGCCCGGGCGCCGTCCATGGGGCCCAGGCCGCCGATCACCTGCTGGATGTCGTCCAGCTTCAGCCCGTGCTCGTCCATGATGCGCAGGCGCTGGCGCATCAGCACGTCGTAGTCGGGCACGTCGCGGGTGGTGGCGCGCAGGGATTCGATGCCCGTGCGCTCGGCGACGTTGATCCAGATTTCGGGAACCAGGACCCCTTCCAGGTCCAGGCAGACGATGTCCATGGCGACCTCCAATGCGCGTTTGGGGCCGTCATAGCAGGCGCGGATGCGGGGGGCAACCTAGGTGGAAAGACGGTCGCGCAGGCCCCGCAGCACGGCGTGGAACATGGCTTCCGTCAGCCGCCCGGTGTTGGTGTTGTAGCGCGAGCAGTGGTAGCTGTCGGTCAACGTTGGCCCGCCGGGCAGGGCATGCACGGCCCCGTGGGCGAATTTCCAGGCCGCCTTGCGCTGGCCCAGGGCCCCCAGCACCGCCCCGTGGGCCACGGCCCCCAGGGCCAGGATGGCCCGCAGGTTCGGCATGGCCTTGATCTCATCGATGAGGAAATCACCGCAAGCCCTTGTTTCCGGCCCTGTCACCTTGTTGGCCGGGGGGGCGCAGCGCACCGCGTTGGTGATGCGGCAGTCCACCAGGGCGATCCCGTCATCGGGCCGGGCGCCATAGGCGCCGCGGGCGAATCCGTGGGCCAGCAGGGAGGGATAGAGCAGGTCGCCGGCCCAGTCGCCGGTGAACGGCCGGGCCGTGCGGTTGGCCCCCTTCAGGCCCGGGGCCAGGCCCACCACCAGCAGGCGGGCATCCAGCGGCCCGAAGGCGGGGACGGGGGCGTTGTGCCAGTCGGGCCAGGCATCGCGGTTGGCCTGGCGGTAGGTCACCAGGCGTGGGCACAGGGCGCAGTCCCGGCCCGGTTCCCGGGGCAGGGGGGGCACGGGATCAGGCCGGTTCCAGGTACCCGTCGGGATTGGCCGGGGTGGGGCGCATGTCCCGGTCCTGGTGGCGGTCGCTCCGGTCGGGCCGCTCGCCCCGGTCCTCGCGGCCGTTGCCGGCGCGCTCGATGCTGGGCTGCAGGTCCATCAACTCGATGAAGTTGTCGGCCTGGCGGCGCAGTTCGTCGGCCACCATGGGCGGCTGCGAGCGCACGGTGCTGACCACGCTGACCCGCACGCCCTTGCGCTGCACGGCGTCCACCAGGCGGCGGAAATCGCCGTCGCCCGAGAAGATGACGATATGGTCCAGGCGCTCGGCCATCTCCATCACGTCGATGGCCAGCTCGATGTCCATGTTGCCCTTGATCTTGCGCCGGCCGGCGGCGTCGGTGAACTCCTTGGTCGGCTTGGTGACCATGGTGTAGCCGTTGTAGTCCAGCCAGTCGACCAGGGGCCGGATGGGGGAATATTCCTGATCCTCCAGCAGCGCCGTGTAGTAGAAGGCGCGGATCAGGTGCCCCTTGGCGGCGAACAGCTCCAACAGGCGCTTGTAGTCGATGTCGAAGCCCAGCGCGCGGGCGGCGGCGTAGAGGTTGGACCCGTCGATGAACAGGCCGATCTTCTCCTGCGGATAAAAAATCATTTTCAATGCCGCAAGCGAAAAATAACTTGTCGTTTGCGCGGCCGCGGCCGCCGCTCCAAATGAGGGGCCCCGGACGGGGCCGGCCCGGTCGGTTTTCGCGA
>JAGREA010000323.1 GCA_020446745.1 Rhodobacterales bacterium
CGAGACCGTGTGGACCAGGATGCCGCCCTCGACGTCGGCGGGAGCCAGGCTGGTGAATTTCACGGGAGTCTCCTTATCCCCGGGGACAACCGCATTGAGAATGGCGACGGCCGGGTCCCAAATCAACCGCCGTCGCGTGGCGTGAATATCGATTTTTTCCATACTCATTACCGATTTTTCGTATGATCATTCGCGGCGCCGTTGCCGGTGCTAGGTTTTCCGGTGCTCCCTCCGACACAGGATCAGGATCCGACCGTGGCCCGCTATTCCGTCTTCTCCCTGCTGGCCCAGGGCCTGGCCGGGCACCGGGGCTGGAAGCCCGCCTGGCGCAAGGCGGCGCCGCGGGACCGCTACGACGTGGTCATCGTCGGCGGCGGCGGCCACGGCCTGGCCACCGCCTACTACCTGGCCAAGGAGCACGGCGTCACCAACGTGGCCGTGGTCGAGAAGGGCTGGGTCGGCGGCGGCAACGTGGGCCGCAACACCACCATCGTGCGCTCCAACTACATGCTGCCCGACAACACCCGGTTCTACGAGCTGGGCATGAAGCTGTGGGAGGGGCTGAGCCACGACCTGAACTTCAACGTCATGTTCAGCCAGCGCGGGGTGCTGAACCTGGCCCACACCCCGTCGCAGATGGACGCCTTCGCCCGCCGCGGCAACGCCATGCGGCTCAACGGCGTCGACGCCGAGCTGCTGACCCGGGACCAGGTGGCGGCCATGGCGCCGGGGCTGGACGTGTCGCCCACGGCCCGCTTCCCCATCATCGGCGGCCTGATCCAGCGCCGCGGCGGCACCGCACGCCACGACGCCGTGGCCTGGGGCTACGCCCGCGGCGCCGATGCGCGCGGGGTGGACATCATCGAGAACTGCGAGGTCACGGGCTTCGTCCGCGAGGGATCGGCCATCACCGGGGTCGAGACCAGCCGCGGCACGATCCGCGCCGCCAAGGTCGGCGTGGCCGTGGCCGGCAACTCCAGCCCGGTGCTGCGCCTGGCCGGGTTCGACCGCCTGCCCCTGGAGAGCCACCTGCTGCAGGCCTTCGTGTCCGAGCCCCTGAAGCCCCTGATCCACACGGTCATCACCTTCGGCGCCGGGCACCTGTACATCTCCCAGTCCGACAAGGGCGGGCTGGTGTTCGGCGGCGACCTGGACGGCTACAACTCCTACGCCCAGCGCGGCAACCTGCCCCTGGTGGAGGACGTGGCGGCCGAGGCCCTGACCATGTTCCCCAACCTGGGGCGCCTGCGCCTGCTGCGCCACTGGGCCGGCATCATGGACATGTCCATGGACGGCAGCCCGATCATCTGCAAGGGCCCGGTGGACGGCCTCTACATCAATTCGGGCTGGTGCTACGGCGGGTTCAAGGCGACCCCGGCCTCGGGCTGGTGCTTCGCCCACACCATCGCCAAGGACGAACCCCACGAACTGAACGCCGCCTTCACGCTGGACCGGTTCCAGCGCGGCTACGCCATCGACGAGAAGGGGGCCGGGCCGGTGCCCGGGCACCACTGAGATGCGCATCACCTGCCCCCACTGCGGCCCCCGCGACCATTCGGAATTCACCTACGGCGGCGACGGCACCGTGACCCGGCCCGACGACACGGTCACCGACCGGGCCGCCTGGGAGGACTACGTCTACCTGCGCGACAACCCGCGCGGGCCCCACGTGGAGCTGTGGCACCACGGCCAGGGCTGCCGAATGTGGCTGCGGGTGACGCGGGACACGGTGACCCACGCCATCACCCGGGTCGAGGCCGTGGGCCCCTGGGCCGGGCACATCAATAAAGGGGACGGGTCGTGAGCGGCTTCCGCCTGTCCGCCGGGGGCGCCGTCGACCGGGGCCGCCCGCTGCGCTTCACCTTCGACGGCCGGGCCTACCAGGGTTTCGCCGGCGACACCCTGGCCTCGGCTCTCATGGCCGCCGGGGTCGACGTGCTGGGACGCGGGTTCAAGTACCACCGCCCGCGCGGCCTCAGTACCGCCGGCATCGAGGAGCCCTGCGCCCTGGTCACCATCGGCACCGGTGCCCGCACCGAGCCCAACATCCCGGCGACGGCGGTGGAGCTGTTCGACGGCCTGGTGGCCGAGAGCCAGAACCGCTGGCCGTCCCTGGCCTTCGACGTCGGCGCCGTCAACGGCCTGTTCTCCCGCTTCCTGGTCGCCGGCTTCTACTACAAGACCTTCATGGGCCCGACGCGGGGGTCGTGGATGGCCTACGAGCCCTTCATCCGCCGCGCCGCCGGCATGGGCGGCGCCAGCCTGGAGCCGGACCCGGACCGCTA
>JAGREA010000324.1 GCA_020446745.1 Rhodobacterales bacterium
GGGCCTCAGCCTGGGCCAGGCCTGGGCCGCCGCCCGCGGGCTCGACCCCTGAACGGAGAACATCCCCCATGACGGTCCCCAAGCGGTTCCCCCGCCCCCTGAACCTGAAGACCGGCCGGGTGGAGATGAGCCACGGCGCCGGCGGCCGGGCCATGGCCCAGGTGATCGAGGACCTGTTCGTGGCCGCCCTGGACAACCCCCTGCTGCGCCAGGGCAACGACCAGGCCGTGTTCGCCCCGCCGCCGGGGCGCCTGGTGATGTCCACGGACAGCTTCGTGGTGGCGCCCCTGTTCTTCCCCGGCGGCGACATCGGGTCCATGGCCGTGCACGGCACGGTCAACGACGTGGCCATGTCCGGCGCCCGGCCGCTGTACCTGTCGGCCGGGTTCATCATCGAGGAAGGGTTCCCCCTGGCCGACCTGAAGCGCATCGTCGACAGCATGGCGGCGGCGGCGGCCGAGGCCGGGGTGGCCGTGGTGACCGGCGACACCAAGGTAGTGGAGCGCGGCCACGGCGACGGGGTGTTCATCAACACGGCCGGGGTGGGGGTGCTGGCCGACGGCCTGGCGATTTCCGGCGACCGGGCCCGGCCCGGCGACGCGGTGCTGGTGTCGGGCTACCTGGGCGACCACGGGGTGGCGGTGATGTCGAAGCGCGAGAACCTGACCTTCGACACGGAAGTCACGTCCGACAGCCAGTCGCTGCACGACCTGGTGGCGGCCCTGGTGGCGGCGGTGCCGGGCCTGCGCTGCCTGCGCGACCCCACGCGGGGCGGCCTGGCGGCGACGTTGAACGAGATCGCCCAGCAGTCGGGCGTCGGCTTCCTGATCCACGAGGCCGCCCTGCCCGTGCGCCGGGCCGTGCAGAGCGCCTGCGAGCTGCTGGGCCTGGACCCGCTGAACGTGGCCAACGAGGGCAAGCTGGTGGCGATCTGCCCGGCCGGGGACGCGGAAACCCTGCTGGCGGCCCTGCGGGGGCATCCCAAGGGGGCGGACGCGGCGATCATCGGCACGGTGACCGAGGACGCCAACCGGTTCGTGCAGATGGAAACGGTGTTCGGCGGCACCCGCATCGTCGACTGGCTGTCGGGGGAGCAGCTGCCGCGGATCTGCTAGGCGGGGCTTTTTCCGGCGCCGCCCCCCTGCCTGTCGCTCCCGCACTCCCACGCCCGTCGCTCCCGCCCCCACCCGTCACTCCCGACCCCAACCCGTCGATCCTTAATCTCCACCCGTCGCTCCCGCGAAGGCGGGAGCCCAATGGCGGTGGATGCCGATGCACGGCATCTCAGAAAAAAGAAAGGTCAACCACAGAGAACACAGAGGCACTGAGGAGCCACAGAGGCTTCGCTGCGCGAAGCAAAAAGGACTGCGCGCGTAGCGCGCCTCTTTTTCTTCTCTGTGTGATCTCTGTGAACCTCTGTGTTCTCTGTGGTTAAAGGGGCGTTTCAGCCGGCACAGCCTCTCTGTGCCTCTGTGTCTCTGTGGTTCCCTTCAGACGTGAGAGGCCGTACGCCGA
>JAGREA010000325.1 GCA_020446745.1 Rhodobacterales bacterium
ACCAGCGACTGGTCGGGCCTGGCCGAGCACGCGGCCCGGTCCATCGACCCCGACGACCCCAAGACCACCGCCGTGGCCCGCGACCTGGTGGATCGCATCAGCCAGGACTTCGGCCCGGACAAGGCCGGCGCGTTCATGAAACACGCGGTGGGCTACCTGACCCCGGACCAGTACGAAGCCTTGGTGGATGGCAGTCCTAATCCAGGGCCCCCAGTGGGCACGCCGGTGGCGACTTTGATGACCGAAACGGTCGCTTATCAGCCTAATCCTAGCTCCGGCGGGACTTCTGGCGGACAGCTCGGCTCCCTCAACCAGGCCGCTACGCCAATGAAGGTCTCCGCGGGATCCGTTCAAGCACCGGCGCCCGCTGGAACGGCAAGCCAAAGGCCGCCCCGGCAGATCGATCCCGCCTGGACGGATCGCCAGAAGCAGACCCACGAGACACTCTGGTTCCTGGCGGACCGTGGCAAGACCCAAGGCAGACCCGTGGCCTCGAACCTATTGCGGCAATACCTGGAAGGCTCAGGCGCACCCATCACCTTGGAGGCGGACTTCGTTCGAAAACATCCCCCCACCCAGGAGGCCATGCGACGTGCGGAACGGCACTTCGAGGAATGGCTGCGGGGTGAGCGGGGAGATAAGACGTTCGGCGAAATTAGGGATTGGATACAAAATAACAAACCGACTCAGACCATCAAAGCCATGAAATGGGATGGCCAAGCCTACCCGGGATTTGACCTGAGTGGTTCTGATCAAAGTCTTTCTTTGGGGCAATACACAATCCAGGGAATTGGCGATCTGACTCTAACCCAGAAAGGTGACAAGGTGGTGGTGCGGGGCCGGATCGGCCATCGCCTGAACGACAAGTATGATTTCCAGGAAGGCAAGCAGGGAAAGAAGGCCGGATTCCTGTCCAACCTGGCGACCGTGCCGGTGGGATTAGCCAACCACGACATCGGTCTGACCCGTAATGCAATCATCGATTATGAACGGGTGGCAGGTGCCAAGGGCTTTCCGCTCCGGTCCAAACCCTGGTATCGGGAACTCGTGGGCGTCCTCACGATCAAGAACGGAAAGGTTGTCAAATCCCACTTCCAATGGCGGTCCGTGAAGTGATAGGTTGTGCGCCATAATGGTCGATCAATCTAAAATAGATGCATCCCTTCGACGATGGCGTATCCCGGCGGCCACGGTTCTGGCCGTGGCCGTCCTGGTTGCCTGGGCCTATGGCGCCTGGTGGATCCGCCACGGCGTCATGCCCTACTACCCGGTCTGCTACGCTGGCGGCAATTGGGTCTACCATCGGATCTTGGCGCCCCTGAAGCCCGAAGTGTTCGACGACCTCGCAAAGTCATACGTCAGGAATTTCGCGCCCGATTTCTGGGTCGAGAACGGGCGGATGTACGCGCGGCCCTATCTCCAACTGCTCCGCACGCCGGAAAACGTGCAGGCGACCGTCTACATGGTTAGCGATTTGTCCGGCGAAGACGCCAGCTCCCAATGCCGCGAGGCCATCCGCTACCTGACCGTCGCGGGCCTGGACACGGATGGCTACATGCGCCCCGGCCAACTCGAACCCCTGCCGGGACACGAAGCCCAACGGTGGATCGATCGCCTGACCTTCCACCCCGTCGCGCCGTTCCAGCGGGACTGATCGCGCTCGCCCCAAAACCGCCGTCGCGCAAAAACGGTGACAGTTTCGAAAAGAGATGATCACCGCCTCTGGTAAATACCTTAACAAGGTGGCAGAGGAGGTGAAGATCAGGACAGTAAGAAATTTCCTAGATGAAGTTTTCGACTCAAGTGCCTCGACAGAAGAGTAGCGCTAAGGCCAGCATTCCTTGGGCACGCCAAACGGCTTGGCGGGTGGGTCCTCTGGTACCGCCCGCCATGCCTTGGCCTTCCGTTCCGCCTCAAGAAGGGCTTTCTGCACATTCGGGTTCTCCTGGGCGGATTGGCGGATCTGTGCAAGTTCCCGGAAGGCGTCCTTGTTACCCCGTTCGGCGGCAAGGATTGTCCATTTGTACGCATCCGCTCTCTCGACATACGGGTTCATGAAATCAATGAAGCCAAGCCTCTGCATGGAAAGTACTTCTCCTTGGGCGGCCGCCCGTTCAACCCAATCAAACACCGTAAAATCGATACCTGGCTTGGCCCTCAGGACCCGTGACAAAGCCCACTGCCCATTCGCATATCCGTTCATGGCGGAAACCCGGTACAGGCATTCCGCCTTGGCCATGTCCTTTGCCATGCCGTGTCCATGCGCCGCCATGTACCCCAGCGCATAGACCGCCCGTCGCATGGAGTCGCCATCTTCGGTCTGTCGGGCGGCTTTAGTGTACCAAGCCACGGCCGTCTCATAGTTCTGATCGACACCTCTTCCGTACCGATACAAGCGCCCCATCCCGTACTGGGCCCTTGAATCCCCCTGCTCGGCCAGCGGCCGCCAAGCCTGGTAAGTGGCCGCGTAGTCGCCCGCCTCATAGGCCGCCATGCCCGCCGCGAAGTCCGCCCGGGCGGGCGCGGCCGGGAGCAGCAGGGCGATCAGGAGGAAAACCGGAAGAACACGCATGGAGCGAGTATAGCGCGGGCGGTCGAGCCCGGAAATACTACACCCCCCGGGGCAAGGCGCGCAGGCTGAGGGCGGCGTGGATCACCAGGGTGGCGACCAGCACGCCGCCGGCCACGAAGGCCCGGGGCGAGGGCTGCTCGCCGATCACCAGCCATACCCACAGCGGCCCCAGCACCGTTTCCAGCAGGAAGATCAGCCCCACCTCGGGCGCCGGGATGTAGCGCGGGCCGATCATGATCAGCCCGAAGGCGATGGGGATCACCACGCCGCCCAGCAGCAGCATGGGGGGCCAGTCGGCTGCCGGCAGCACCAGGGTGTCGGCCGACACGGCGCCGGCCAGGGCGAACAGGGCGGCGCCCAGGGCCACGGCCGGCAGGCTGTTGTCGCCGCCCATGCGCCGCATCAGCACGATGGAGGCGGAAAGGCACAGCGCCGTGCCCAGGGCCGCCAGGTCGCCGGCCAGGGTGGCCCCGCCCACGGCCACGCCCTCGGCGCTGCCCGACACCAGATAGGCGATGGCCGCCATGGCGATGACGATGGCGACCCAGGTGCGCGGCGGCACCCGCTCCTTCAACACCCACCACGAGCCCAGGGCGCCGAACAGGGGCGCGGCGCTGATGATGACCAGGGTGTTGGCCACCGAGCCCAGGCGCAGCGAGTTGACGAACAGCAGGGTGGAGCCCGCATAGGCCATCCCCACCCCCACCCCGGCCCAGCCCATGGCCCGCACGGCGGCCCAGGCGTGGCGCCGCTCCAGCGCCACCAGGACCAGGATCACGGCCAGGCTGGCCAGCAGGCCGCGCCAGAACAGCAGGGTCCAGGTATCGGCCGAGATCAGCCGCACCAGCAGGCTGTCCGGCGTCAGCACCAGCACTCCCAGGGTGGTGATGGCCAGGCCCTTCAGGTGGCGGGCGCGGTCGGTCATGGGGATCCCCCGCCGGAGCCCGCGTGCCTCAGCCCACGGGGCGCCAGGTCAATGCCGGAAATGCCGCATGCCCGTCAGCACCATGGCCAGGTTCCGCTCGTCGGCGGCGGCGATGACTTCCTCGCCGCGGACCGAGCCGCCGGGCTGGATCACCGCCGGCACCCCCGCCTCCGCCGCCGCGGTCAGGCCGTCG
>JAGREA010000326.1 GCA_020446745.1 Rhodobacterales bacterium
CCTCGGTCGCCGCCACCTGGGGCGCGGGCGCCGGTTCGGCGGCCTGGCGGGTGGGCCAATAGCGGGCCAGGGTTTCCTGGTCCACCACGTCCTTCAGCCCCAGTTCCGTCGAGATCTCGGCCCGGAAGACGTAAACGAAGACCAGGACCACGACGATGAAGACCAGGACCAGGTGCCCGGCGAGCCAACGTAACAGTGCCATGCGGATGTCCTCCCCGCTTGTGTTTGCGTTTCGCCGCCCGGGGCGTGGGTCGCCCGGCGGCCCTGTTGGGTGTTCTAGCTTTTCCGGCCGCCCAGGGCGCCGTCGAAGGCGGTCTGGGCCAGGGCCAGCAGTTCCGCCGCCGCCTTGCCGCGGGGTTCCATCTCGAACACGGCCAGACCCTCGCTGAACGAGCGGCGGAAGGCCATGCGCTGCGATAGCCGCGTGGACAGGACGGTCAGACCCTCGAGCTGGCCCAGGGCCTCCTCGGCTTCCTCGTTCTCGCGCGATGCCGGGTGGGTGTCGGCCCGGTTGATGAAGGCCATCATCCGGGGCGGCTTGCCGCCGGTGGCATCGGCGATGATGTCCACGAACTGCTGGGTCGACCACACGTCGGCCTGGGACGGCGCCACCGGAATCAGGATCCGGTCGGCCTTGGCCAGGGCCCGGCGCATGGCCGGCTGGTCGGACACCCCCACGTCGATCAGCACCTGGCCCTTGGCCTTGCTGGGCACCCGCCCCCACACCGACAGGGTGGGCTCGAAGCCCAGCTCGACGCGCACGTCGGCGGCGTCGCGCAGGGTGGCCTGGGGGTCCAGGTCGCACAGGTCCACGTCGTGGCCGCTTTCCAGCAGCCACAGCGCCAGATTGAAGGCCACGGTGCTTTTCCCCGTGCCGCCCTTCAGGTTGCCGATGACGGTGATCATTGGGCCGGGCCCCTGCCCTGGCCCTGCCCCTGGCCCTGGCCCTGCATCTGGCGCGGGTCCATCTTCTGGTAGCCCTGGGGAACGGCGAACCAGGCCGGGTCGGGCTGCACGATCTGGATGTTCTTCAGCGACCGCTCCAGGCCGCCGGGCGCCGTCTCGCGCACGGTCACGCCCAGTTCGGGGTCGATGAACTGCTGGCTTTTCTGGGTCTGGCCGTCCGGCGACATGAAGGTGGTTTCCCAGGCTTCCACGCTGCGGCCTTCCCACTGGGACTTGCCGGTGAAGGCCTGGTTCATGACCCGGCCGTCGGGATATTCCTGGCGCAGCACCATGGCCCGGCGGGGTTCCCACCACACCATCAGCGCGCCCTTGGACTGGGGCGGCGTGATGCGCCACTTTTCCACCGGCAGGCCCGACAGGGTGTCGGCACCCACCTTCTGGCACGGGATCTGGCCCATGCGGGCGTCGGCGGGCGGACAGGGCGACTGGGCCTTGACCCCCGGCATGCCCGGCGGCGCGCTGGGCACGGCGTATTCCACATAGGCCTGGCGGGACGGCATGATCATGCGCACCACGTTGCCCTGGTGCAGGAACACCTGCACCATCTGCTGGCCGTTGCGCACGGTCTCGAACCGCGTGCCCTGGGGCGAGACGAACAGACGACCCTGCTGCGCCCCCTGCTGGGGATGCTGCTGCACGGCATCGGCGGTGAAGGCCGGCGATTCCGCCCGGACGCCCGTGATGCCGCTGGCCAGCGCAACCGCCGCCATCAGAAGTGTCTTGCGCATGGTGTCGTCTCCGTCCTGTCCTGAATTCGTTCTTGGTGTCGTTCGTTGACGGTGGGGAGCGGCGCCACGGGGGCGCCGCTCCCTGTCCGGGGGTGGAACCCGGGTGAAGGCTTATTCCTTCGGCGCGGCGGGAGCCGGGGCGCCATAGGGCATCGGCGGGGCGCCGTAGCCGTACGGGGCGCCGTAGCCATAGGGCGCGCCATAGCCGCCCCAGGGGCCGCCGTAGGGGCCGCCGCCGTAGCCGTAGGGGCCATAGCCGCCATAGTACGGGTTGCCGTAGCCGTAGCCGTTGCCCGAGCCGCGGCCCGAGAAGTTCATGCTGAAATCGCCGGAACCATCGCCCAGGCCGTTCCAGGGACCGCCGCCCCAGGGACCACCGCCCCAAGGACCACCCCACCAAGCCTGGGCATCGCCCGAGGCCAGGGTACCGGCGGCGCCGACCAGGCCGGCGACGGCCAAAACCTTGAGCATCTTCTTCATCTGTTGATTCTCCTCAACACGCGCACTTCCCTCGATTTGATATGAGACGCCGAGGGAGGGAACACCCCGAGATCCCGGTGGGCCCGAATGGCCCAAAACTGTGGCGGCGCGAAGCCGCGGTCATGCTGTCGTGATCACCATCCGAACGGGGCGAATCCGCCGAAGGGAAGCCCGCCCCAGTTGTTGCCCCAGCCGTTTCCCCAGCCGTTGCCCCAACCATTTCCCCAGCCGTTGTCCAGGCCGCCCCAGGGCAGCCCGCCGTAGGGTCCGCCGAAGGGCCCGCCGTAGCCGGAGCCAAAACCGGAGCCATAGCCGGAGCCATAGCCGTAGCCCGGATAGGCGCCATAACCCGGATTGACCTGGCCGCCCTCGGTGCCCGGCTGCCGCGCCATCTTGGGCGGCGGGTCGTCGTGCTCGGCCGGGGGATACATGTCGTCGCGGGGGAAGGTGTAGCCACGCGGCGGGGGCGCCGGATTGGCCGGGGCCCCGCCACCGCCCCAGGCGCCACCGCCGGCCGAACCGCCGTCATACCCCCCGCCCGAGGACGGGTTGCCCGACCGGCCTTCGCCGTCCAGCGGCGGGTACATGTCAGGCGACGGGCCGCCCTGACCCGGATAGGCCTGCGGGGGGAAGCCCTGGCCCTGGGGATAGCCCTGCTGGGGGTAGCCCTGCTGGGGATAGCCCTGTTGGGGATAGCCCTGGCCCTGTTGGGGATAGCCCTGCTGGGGATAGCCCTGCTGGGGATAACCCTGGCCCTGCTGGGGATAGCCCTGCTGGGGGTAGCCCTGCTGGGGGAACCCCTGGGGGAAACCCTGGCCCGGCGGGAACAGCTGGTTCGGATCGTCCTGGCCCTGGGGGAACCCCCGGTCCTGGGCGATGTCCGGCCGGGCATAGGGGTCGTGCTCGTAGGGATCGGCCCGGTTCTGCTGCGGCGGCATGGCCGGGTAGTCCGACGGCGACGGGGTATAGGGCGCCCCATAGCCCAGGCCCTGCTGGCCATAGCCCTGCTGGCCGTAGCCGCCGTACCCGCCGCCCTGCCCCGCCGTGGACGACCCATAGCCGGTGCCCGGCCCGGCCGGCATGCCCATGGGCGTCATCTGGCGCGGACGCAGGTCGGGGCCATAGCCGTCGGCCGCCAGGACCGAACCGACCAGGCCGCCCGCCAGGGCCGCCGCAGCGAGGGAAAGGTAAGGATGCTTCATGGGATCCTTGGGGTCAGGCGGTTGCGGTGGTCAGTTGGCCGGCTGGGCCGGCTGGGCCGGCGCGGGCTGACCATAGGGCTGGCCGTAGGGTTGACCGTAGGGCTGGCCATAGCCCGGCGCGCCATAGGCCCCATAGGCCGGCCCGCCGTAATAGCCGCCATAGGCCGGCGCCCCTTGCCAGGGACCGCCCTGCCACGGGCCGCGCCAGCCGGTCCAGGGACCGCGCGGCATGCCCCAG
>JAGREA010000327.1 GCA_020446745.1 Rhodobacterales bacterium
ACCGCTCCGGTGACACGATGCGCGCCGCCCTCAATCCAGGTCCAGAAGATGCCGGGCCAGGCGGTCCAGGGCCGTGTCCAGGTCGGGGCAGGGGACGGCGCCGTCCACGTGGGGGGCGCCGGACAGGGCCAGGACCGGGCGCCCGAACTGCACCCCGAAGGCCATCTCCGACAGGGTGCCGGGGCCGCCGCCCACGGCGATCAGGGCCCGGGCGGCGCGGGCGATGATGGCGTTGCGGGCCACGCCGATACCGGTGGCGATGGGCACCGCCACGTCGCCGTTGGCGGCCCGCCAGTCGCCGTCGGGCAGCAGGCCGATGGTCAGGCCGCCGGCGGCCCGGGCGCCCCGGCACACGGCGGCCATCACGCCCCCCTTGCCGCCACACATCACCACCAGGCCCAGAGCCCCCAGGCGCTTGCCCAGGGCCTCGGCCAGGGCCGCCTGTTCCGGCGTGGCATGGCGCGGGCCGATCACCCCCACGGGCACCTGGCGCAGGCGCGGGCCCAATGCCTCCAGGGCCTCGAGCGGCGTGACGGGGCGGGGGGCGCGCAGGCGGCGCGGATGGTCGGTCCAGGCCAGGGCCCAGGGATCGAAGGCCTTGCCGCCCCGGACCAGGGCGCCGGTCTGTGGGCAGAAGGCCAGGTCGCTCATTCGCTGGGCCGTTTCTGGAACCGCCAGCGCTGGATGATGTCGGCCACCAGGCCCTGGTCGGCCGTGTCTTCCTGCCAGGCCTGGGAGAACGGCGTGGCGGCGGCGCCGGGGCGGTTTTCCGGCGGCAGGTCGTCGAACAGGATGCGCGACGGCACCGACACGCCTTCGCCCAGCACCACGGCCTCCTGGGTGCGGAGCGCCGGCAGCATGCTGATCAGCCCCTGGGCGCCCTCGGGCAGGGCCTTGCGCATGAACTCCTGGTCCCGGTCGTTGGTCAGGCGCAGCCCGAACACGGTGCCGCACTGGGACAGGATGCGGGCCGACAGGTCCGACGGCCGCTGGCTGACCAGGCACAGGGAAACGCCGTGCTTGCGGCCCTCGCGGGCGATGCGCGAGATGGCCTCCTTGGTCGGGCCGAAGGCCTCGATCTCGTCGGCCGGGATGTAGCGGTGGGCCTCCTCGCACACCAGCAGCACCGGCACGTTGCGGCCGGCGGGGCTCCACAGGGCCACGTCGAAGATCACCCGGCACAGCATGGACACCACCACGTCGACGATTTCCGACGGCACGCCCGACAGGTCGATGATGGTCAGCGGCTTGCCCTGCACGGGGATGCGCAGGATGCGGCCGATCACGTCCTCCAGGTTGTCGTAGGACAGCTTGGAGGAAAACATGAAGGCGAACCGGCGGTCGCGGCGGATGCGGTCCAGGCGCGCCAGCAGGCGGGTGTAGGCGCCGCCGGCCTCGGCCGTTTCCAGCCTGCCGGCTTCCTCCACGACGATCTTTTCCAGGTCGGTCAGCGAGAAGGGGGACGGCGTATCCACGGTCATCACCGCCGACATCTTGGGGTCGCGGGTGAAGGCCCGGCGCGCCGCCAGGATGGCTTCGCGCAGGATGTTGAACTGGGCGTCGCGTTCGGCCCCGCGGCCGGGCAGGATCACATAGCCCAATTCCTCGGCCGTCATCAGCCAGTAGGGGATGTCCAGGTCGTCCACCCGCAGCACCTGGGCCCGGTGGTGGAAGGCGGCGCCGTATTCGTCGTGGGGGTCCAGCACCACCATGTGGCCGGCCGGGTGGGCGTCCAGCATCACCTTCAGGATCAGGGTCACGGCGCAGGACTTGCCCGAACCCGTGTTGCCCATCACCGCCATGTGCTTGCCCAGCAGGTCGTCGGTCTGCACATAGAACGGCAGGTCGGCCCCCTGGTGCACCGTGCCCACCTTCAGGTGCGGCACCGCCGGGCGGGCGTACACCCGGGCCACGTCGGCCGGGGTGGCGGCGAACACCGAATCGCCCAGGCGGGGAATGCGCGACAGGCCCCGCTGGAACGGCCCGTCGCCGCCGGCCGGCACCTCGCCCAGGAAGTCCAGGTCGGCCAGCTGGGTGCCGTCGGCGTCCTCGCGCAGGGCCTGGACCAGGGCATAGACCGTGCGTCCGCCCGCCGGCAGGGCCAGCAGGTCGCCGATTCCCGGGCGCCGGTCGGCCGAATCGGCCCCGGTCGTGGAATCGGCCGCGGCCTCCAGGGCCAGTTCGGCCCGGGCGCCGGTGACGCTGCGGATGGCGCCGATGCGGTCTCCTCGTTCGATCATCAAGGCTCTGCTCCTGTGCGAAACGCGGAACCGCCAGCTTGGCCCGCCGGTCCGGTCCGGTTCAAGTGCGGAAAACGCCCGGTTTCGCGCCTCCACGGGGTGGAAGCGGGGTCATTTTCGGCGCTGGTGCTGGCGCCCGGGCGCCTTTATAACAGGGGCGCGCGCGGCGGCCGGGCCGAAGGGCGCGGAGTCGCCGCCCCCGGGGCGGGGGAACCGGCCGGTGGCCGTAACGGATTGTTGACGAATTGCCGGCTCTACTGGCCGGGCAATATTGCGAAAGAATTGCGAGGACCGATGTTTTCGAGATTGTTCGGCTTCCTTTCGGCCGACATGGCCATCGACCTAGGCACCGCCAATACCCTGGTCTACGTGAAGGGTCGGGGCATCGTCCTCAACGAACCCTCCGTGGTGGCGATCACCGACGTCAAGGGACGCAAGCAGGTGCTGGCCGTGGGCGAGGAGGCCAAGCAGATGCTGGGCCGCACGCCCGGCAACATCCGCGCCATTCGCCCGCTCAGGGACGGCGTCATCGCCGACTTCGAGGTGGCGGAGGAGATGATCAAGTACTTCATCCGCAAGGTGCACAACCAGCGCAAGTTCGCCGCCCCGCAGGTCATCGTCTGCGTGCCCTCGGGCTCGACGGCGGTGGAACGGCGCGCCATTCAGGATTCGGCGGAAAGCGCCGGCGCCCGGCGGGTCTACCTGATCGAGGAGCCCATGGCGGCGGCCATCGGCGCCGGCCTGCCGGTCACCGAGCCCACGGGCTCGATGGTGGTGGACATCGGCGGCGGCACCACCGAGGTGGCGGTGCTCAGCCTGGGCGGCATCGTCTATGCCCGGTCGGTGCGCGTGGGCGGCGACAAGATGGACGAGGCCATCATCGGCTACATCCGCCGCAACCATAACCTTCTGGTGGGCGAGGGCTCGGCCGAGCGCATCAAGGAGGAGATCGGTTCCGCCTGTCCGCCCGAGGACGGCGAGGGCCGGACCATGGAGATAAAGGGCCGCGACCTGATGAACGGCGTGCCCAAGGAACTGGTGATCAGCGAACGCCAGATCGCCGAGGCCCTGGCCGAGCCCGTGGGCGCCATCATCGAGGCGGTGAAGGTGGCCCTGGAGCACACGGCACCGGAACTGGCCGCCGACATCGTCGACAAGGGCATCGTGCTGACCGGCGGCGGCGGCCTGCTGGGCAACCTGGACTTCGTGCTGCGCCACGCCACGGGCCTGCCGGTGACCATCGCCGACGACCCCCTGTCCTGCGTCGTGCTGGGCACCGGCCGCACCCTCGAGGAGATGAAGAAGCTGAAAAGCGTGCTGACCAGCATGTATTGAGGCTTTTCGTTTCTGTCCCGGAAGGGTATTTTATTTCAGGGGGCGGTTGAGGCCCCCCAACCATGTCGTTGGTCGGGCTCGAAATTTTCACCCGGCCGCAAAGAAACACATAGGGCGGCAGACCAGAGGATGACGGTGTGACCGAGTCACCGCGCCCCTTCCATCGCATCACCGCGCCGGTACGCACCCTGGCGCACCGCTTTGCCTTCGCCGGGCTGATTCTGGCCGCCTTCGGCCTGATGATCCTGGGCAAGGCCGACGTGGTGCTGGTGGAACGGTTCCGCGCCCAGGTGACCGACGCCGTGGCCCCGGCCATCGAGGTGCTGTCCCAGCCCGTCACCGCCATGAGCGACGCCATCATCCGGGTCCAGGACCTGATGGCGCTGCGCGAGGAGAACGCGCGCCTTCGGGCCGACCGCGACCGGCTGATGCACTGGCAGATCGTGGCCCGCAAGCTGGAAACGGAAAACGACGCCCTGCGCGAGCTGCTGCAGTACGTGCCGGGGCCCGATGCCGCCTACATTTCCGCCCGGGTGATCGCCGACACCGGCGGCGCCTTCGCCCATTCGGTGATCCTGAACGCCGGGGTGGTGGATCGGGTCCGCAAGGGCCTGGCCGTGGTCACCGGCGCCGGCCTGGTGGGCCGGGTGGCCGGGGTGGGCAGCCGGTCATCGCGCATCCTGCTGATCACCGACCTGAACTCGCGCATTCCGGTGCTGGTGGAATCGTCGCGCACCCGGGCCATCCTGGCCGGCGACAACTCCGACCGGCCCAACCTGATCCACCTGCCGCCCGGCGCCGTGGTGTCGCCCGGCGACCGCGTGGTCACCTCGGGCCACGGCGGGGCCTTCCCGCCGGGTCTGCCGGTGGGCCGCGTGGTGTCGGTGACCGATGGCGGCATCAAGGTGCAGCCCCTGGTGTCGCGCGACCGGCTGGACTACGTGCGGGTGGTGGATTACGGCCTGGACGGCATCCTGCGGCCGGTGGCGGCCGGCGCGCCGGCCCCCGTGGCCGCCCCGACGCCCGAGGAAATGCGCCTGGCGCCCGGTGCCGAGGGCGAACTGCTGCCGGTACCGGAAGAGGAGGGCGGTGACGCCGCCGCGGCCGCCACGAAGGCTCCTGGCACGTCTCCGGGCGGAACGGCGACCCAATGAGCGCGTCCGCGGGCCACCGGCTGGATACCTGGATCCGCCACGCCACGCCCTTCGCCATCACCCTGCTGTTGACCCTGGTGGCCCTGGTGCCCCTGCACGTGCCGGGCCTGGTGCGCATCACGCCCATGCTGACGCTCATCGCCATCTACCACTGGGCGGTGCTGCGGCCGGACCTGCTGCCGGCCTGGTCGGTGTTCTTCATCGGCGTGCTGCAGGATACCCTGACCGGCACGCCCATCGGTGTCAGCGCCGTGATCTTCCTGTCCATCTATGCCGGCATCGGCGCCCAGCGGCGGTTCCTGCTGGGCAAGTCCTTCGCCGTGCTGTGGCTGGGCTTCGCCGTGGTGTCGTTCACCGCCAGCCTGGCCGGCTGGGCCCTGGTGTCGCTCTATCACCTGTCGCTCATCG
>JAGREA010000328.1 GCA_020446745.1 Rhodobacterales bacterium
GAGGCCGCCCAGACCCAGGCCGACAGCCTGGCCGCGGCGGCCAACAAGGAGGTCACCGACGAGGTGACCGCCGCCGTGAACGAGATGCTGGGCCTGGATACGCCCGCCGACACCGCCCCGGGCGGCACCGATACCACAACCACCCAGTAGGCGCTGGCCGCGCCACGGGCCAAGCAAAGGGGCCGGCACCACGCCGGCCCCTCATTTTTTACCTGCCCGGTTGCTACGAGCCGGCAGTCAGGGACGCCCGCCGCAGGGCGTCCAGCAGGGGTGGCGAGACCTGGCCGTCCCAGTCCAGGCCCTGGCCGGCGGCGAACCGGCGGGCCGCCGAGGCGGTGGTCGGCCCCCACAGGCCGTCCAGGGGGCCCGGATCGAACCCCAGAACCTTCAGCGATTCCTGCACGTACAGCACCGTGGGGCTGTCGGCGGTCACCGGCACCTCGGGTTCGGGCGTGCGCGGGCAGGCGTTGTCGGGGGCGCCGTCGGCCACCAGCTTGGCGCGCACCCTGGCCGCCGCCTCGTGGCCGTCGGCGGCGGCGCAGTCCAGCCAGGCCGTGGCCAGGTCGGGCCGCTGGGGCAGGCCCCGGCCCACGGCGAACAGCACGCCCAGGTCGAACCGGGCGTCGCGGTGGCCGCGCCGGGCCGCCCGGCCCAGCCAGCGGGCCCCCCAGGCCCGTTCCTTGGCCGCGCCGCGGCCGTTCATGTAGGCATCGCCCACCTGGTACATGGCCCGCACGTGGCCCCGGTCCGCCGCGGCCTCGAAGTCGGCCAGGGCCGCCTGGCGGTCCACCGGCACGCCACGGCCCACGGAGCGGGCGATGCCCAGCATGTAAAGCGCGTCCAGGTGGCCGCCTTCGGCCGCCTCGGCGAACCAGTGGGCGGCGGCGGCGTAGTCCTGTTCCATGACCTGGCCGGCCGTCAGGCGCAGGCCCAGGCGGTACTGGGATTCGGGATCGCCCCCGCCGGCCTGGACCTCCAGGACGCTTTCGGGGACGTCCGATGGGGACGTGGTGACGCAGCCCGGCAGGGCGGCGGCCGACAGGCACAGCGCCAGGGCGGCGGCGCGGGACGGGACAAAAACCATCGAATCCGGGACCTCATTTCGTTTCGGTCCCGCAACCATACCATGTTATGGGTAGAAACCTAAAGCCCTATGCGTCCCACGGCCGGCAGTTTCAGGGCCAGGTCCTTGGGATCGACGCCGAAGGTGAGGCCCAGCAGGTTGACCTCGATGCCCTCCTCGATGCCGCCCAGCACCCCCAGCAGGCCGAACAGCGACACCTGGAAGCCGGTGCCGCTGGGCGTGGCGTCGAACGGCGCGCCGTTGGTCAGGTAGTCCTTGCCGATGGCCGTGGGCGGCAGGTCGGCCCGCAGTTCCGGCACGGCCCGCAGCACGTGGGCGGTGAAGGTGTTGGAATTGGGCCCGGGCCAGGCGCGGTAGGTGTCGGCATAGGGATAGGTGTGCACGGCCTCGCGGATGCGGTCGATGATGGCGTCCACCCCGTCGCCCCGGCGGTCGACCACCAGGTGCGGTTCGGCGCCGAACCAGCGGGCGTCGGCCGGGCGCTCGTGCACCACCAGGGCCGAGCCCGACCACCGCAGGCGCCAGCCGATCACCTCGTACACCGTGAAGGCCGGGGCGCCGCTGGGCTTGATGGCGATCCAGGTGTGCACCCCCAGGGCGCCGCGCCAGCCCCAGGTGCGGGCGGCGTAAACCTGCACCACGGCCTCGGGCGTGGTGGCCGGGTCGGGCGCCAGGCCCACGGGCTCGCGGCTGGCCGTGCGCCAGTCCCCGGCGCGCGCCAGGCCCACCGCCGCCGCCGTGGCGGCGATGATCACCGGAGTCAGAAGCAGGGCCAGCAACCATTTCATGCGAGGGGCTCTCCCGGATGGCGATGGCGCACCATGCGCCGGAATAAAGGCGCGAGGATGGCGGGCATAATGTACATGGGCAGTTGCCCCAGGGCAAAAAAGAGGGCGATGTCCGGATCGGCCCCGGCCGGCAGCACGGCCAGCATCACCCCCATGTTGCGGTTGGCGTTGGTGAAGCCCACCGTCAGTCCCATCACCCGCCCCCAGGGCTGGAACAGCAGCCCGCCGGCCACCAGCAGGGCCGTGTAGCCGCCGAAGGCCAGGGCCACGGTGCCCAGCACGAAGGCCGGTTGGGCCGCCAGGCGCGCGCCCACGCCGTCCATGATGGCGATGGCGAACAGCAGCAGCAGGAACACCACGAACAGGTCGAAGCCGTCGGCCCAGCGCTTCAGGCGGGCCCGCCCCACGGCCCAGCGCACGGCCCCGCCGGCCACCAGGGCCGTGGCGATGAACAGGCCCAGGCGGGCCATCCATTCCCACGGCGTCACCGCCAGCTCCAGCCCCAGCACGTAAAGGGCGATGAACGGCAGGATCATGGGCATGACCACCGTGGCGACGAACAGCAGCAGCAGGCTGAGCGCCCCGTCCAGCCCCAGCAGCAGGGCCAGGG
This sequence comes from Rhodobacterales bacterium, assembly GCA_020446745.1. Taxonomy (GTDB): domain Bacteria; phylum Pseudomonadota; class Alphaproteobacteria; order Rhodospirillales; family JACKKN01; genus JAGREA01. Next base: position 2,483 of record JAGREA010000328.1, read on the forward strand.
CCGGAGCCGAGTTGATGGGCGACGACCCGGCCATCAGCACCATGGCGGTGACCAGCCCCGGGGCCAGGGCCGTGTTGCCCAGCACCGCCCACATGGCCAGGGGCGCGCCCACCAGCATCCACACCATGGCCGCCCCCAGCAGGGCCCGGCGCCGCAGGTGGGCGCGGATCTGCGGCCAGTCCACGCGGATCACCGCCACCACCAGCAGCAGCCACACGGCCGGGCCCAGGGCCGGCCGGGCCACGGCGGACCACGACGGCAGGGCCAGGCCGGCCAGCACGCCGATGGCCAGAACGGCCGTGGCGTGGCGGGCCAGGAAGGCGATCAGGCGTTGGATCATGACGCGGCGGCACCGACGCGGTGATAGGGGCAAACGAAGACTTGCACGAACCCGGTCCGCACAGCATAATAAATTTTGTCGATGATTTATCGATAAATCGTATTTTATGGAGAGATGACCATGGCCGAGGCTGGGCGCGCGGATTGGCAGTTCTGGATCGACCGGGGCGGCACCTTCACCGACGTGGTGGCGCGGCGCCCCGACGGCGCCCTGGTCAGCCACAAGCTGCTGTCGGAAAACCCCGAGCAGTACCCCGACGCCGCCGTGCAGGGCATCCGCGACCTGCTGGGCCTGGCCCCCGGCGAAGCCATCCCGGCCGACCGCATCGAGGCGGTGAAGATGGGCACCACGGTGGCCACCAACGCCCTGCTGGAACGCAAGGGCGACCGCACCCTGCTGGTCATCACCCGGGGCTTCGCCGACGCGCTGCGCATCGGCTACCAGAACCGGCCGCGCCTGTTCGACCGGCGCATCGTGCTGCCCGAACTGCTGTACGAGCGGGTGGTGGAGGTGGACGAGCGGGTCTCGGCCCAGGGCGCCGTGCTGGCGGCCCCGGACCTGGCCGCCGTGCGGGCCGACCTGGAAGCGGCCCACGGCGACGGCATCCGCTCGGTGGCCGTGGTGTTCCTGCACGGCTACCGCTATCCGGCCCACGAGGAGGCGGTGGCCGCCCTGGCCCGCGACGTGGGCTTCACCCAGGTGTCGGTATCCCACCAGGTGAGCCCGCTCATGAAGCTGGTGTCGCGGGGCGACACCACGGTGGTGGACGCCTACCTGTCGCCCATCCTGCGGCGCTACGTGGACCAGGTGTCGTCCCGCGTGGGCGACACGCGCCTCATGTTCATGCAGTCCAACGGCGGGCTGACGGACGCGCGCCTGTTCCAGGGCAAGGATTCCATCCTGTCGGGCCCGGCCGGCGGCGTGGTGGGCATGGTGCGCACCGCCGCCATGGCCGGCTTCACCCAGGTGATCGGCTTCGACATGGGCGGCACCTCCACCGACGTGTCCCACTACGACGGCGAATTCGAGCGCGCCTTCGAGACCCAGGTGGCCGGCGTGCGCATGCGCGCGCCGATGATGCGCATCCACACGGTGGCGGCCGGCGGCGGCTCGATCCTGATGTTCGACGGCGCCCGGTTCCGGGTCGGCCCCGATTCCGCCGGCGCCAACCCGGGCCCGGCCAGCTATCGCCGGGGCGGCCCCCTGGCGGTGACCGACTGCAACGTCATGCTGGGCAAGATCCAGCCCCGCCACTTCCCCAAGGTGTTCGGCCCCAACGCCGACGAGGCCCTGGACGACACAGCCGTGCGCAAGGGCTTCAAGGCCCTGGCCCGCAGGATCCGCCAGGCCACCGGCGAGGCCCCCTCGCCCGAGGACGTGGCCGAGGGCTTCCTGAAGATCGCCGTGGAGAACATGGCCAACGCCATCAAGCAGATCTCGGTGCAGCGGGGCTACGACGTGACCGAATACACGCTGTGCTGCTTCGGCGGCGCCGGCGGCCAGCACGCCTGCCTGGTGGCCGACGCCCTGGGCATGGGCCGGGTGTTCATCCACCCGTTCGCCGGGGTGCTGTCGGCCTATGGCATGGGCCTGGCCGACGTGCGGGCCATGCGCGAACGCTCCGTCGAGGTGCCGCTGGCCGAGCGCGACGGCTCGGACCTGGACGCCCGGTTCGCCGACATGGCGGCCGAGGCCCGCTCCGAGATCGAGGCCCAGGGCGTGAAGCCCGACCACGTGACCCTGCTGCGCAAGCTGCACCTGCGCTACGACGGCACCGACACGGCCCTGCTGGTGGATGACGCCCCCCTGGCCGAGGCCGTGGCCGCCTTCGAGACGGCCCACAGGCAGCGCTTCGGTTTCGTCATGTCCGACAAGGCGCTGATCGTCGAGACGGCCTCGGTGGAGGCCATCGGCACCACGGAATCGGTGATCGACCCCGAACAGCCCGGCAACGGCACCCAGCCGGCGCCCATCGACACGGTGTCCGTCTACACCGGCGGGCGGGACTGGTCGGCCCCGGTGTACGACCGCGACGCCCTGAAGCCCGGCGACGGCGTGGGCGGCCCGGCCATCATCGTCGAGCGCACGGGCACCACGGTGGTGGAACCCGGCTGGTGGGCCGAGGTGACGCCGCGCCAGCACCTGGTGCTGTCCCGCGTCCAGCCCCTGGCCAAGACCGCCGCCATCGGCACCGGCAAGGACGGCGAGGGCGCCGACCCGGTGCTGCTGGAAATCTTCAACAACCTGTTCATGTCCATCGCCGAGCAGATGGGCGCCACCCTGGCCAACACCGCCTATTCGGTGAACATCAAGGAACGGCTGGACTTCTCCTGCGCCATCTTCGACCCCGACGGCAACCTGATCGCCAACGCGCCCCACATGCCCGTGCACCTGGGCTCCATGGGCGAAAGCATCCAGACGGTGATCCGCGAGCGCCAGGGCACCATGAACCCGGGTGACGTCTACGTGCTGAACGCCCCCTACAACGGCGGCACGCACCTGCCGGACATCACCGTGATCACCCCGGTGTTCGACGACGCCGGCAAGCGGCTGCTGTTCTATGTGGGCTCGCGCGGCCACCATGCGGACATCGGCGGCATCACGCCCGGCTCCATGCCGCCCGACAGCACCTCGGTGGAACAGGAAGGGGTGCTGATCGACAACTTCCTGCTGGTCGACAAGGGCGCCTTCCGCGAGGACGCGGTGAGGGACCTGCTGGCGTCGGGCCCCTACCCGGCCCGCAACCCGCACCAGAACCTGGCCGACCTGAAGGCCCAGATCGCCGCCAACGAAAAGGGCGTCCACGAGCTGAAGCGCATGGTCGTCCACTTCGGCCTGGACGTGGTGCTGGCCTACATGGGCCACGTGCAGGACAACGCCGAGGAGAGCGTGCGCCGGGTGCTGGACGTGCTGAAGGACGGCACCTTCGCCTACGAGATGGACGACGGCGCCACCATCCGCGTCGCCATCTCCATCGACAAGGACGCCCGCCAGGCGACGGTGGACTTCACCGGCACGTCGGCCCAGCTGGGCACCAACTTCAACGCCCCCTCGGCCGTGTGCCGGGCGGCCGTGCTGTACGTGTTCCGCACCCTGGTGGACGACGACATTCCGCTGAACGGCGGCTGCCTGAAGCCGCTGAACATCATCATTCCCGAGGGCTCCATGCTGAACCCGCGCCATCCGGCCGCCGTGGTGGCCGGCAACGTGGAAACCTCCCAGGCCATCACCGACACCCTCTACGGCGCCCTGGGGGTCATGGCCGCGGCCCAGGGGACCATGAACAACCTGACCTTCGGCAACGACCGCCACCAGTACTACGAGACCATCTGCGGCGGCTCCGGCGCCGGGCCCGACTTCGACGGCACCGACGCGGTCCACACCCACATGACCAATTCCCGCCTGACCGACCCCGAGGTGCTGGAATGGCGCTTCCCCGTGCACCTGGAAAGTTTCGCCATCCGCAGGGGGTCCGGCGGCGCCGGGAAGCACCGGGGCGGCGACGGCACGGTGCGGCGCATCCGATTTCTGGAACCCATGACGGCGGCCATCCTGTCGGGCCACCGCCGGGTGCCGCCCTACGGCATGGCCGGCGGCCAGCCCGGCGCCCTGGGCCACAACCGGGTGGTGCGGGCCGACGGCGCGGCGGAGGACCTGGGCGGCACCGACCAGGCGGCCATGGACACCGGCGACGTGATCGTCATCGAAACCCCCGGCGGCGGCGGATACGGCCCGGCGGAGGGCGGGTGATGGCGGCGCCGGAAGACGACCGGCGGACGCCGCGGAACATCGTCTCCTCGGCCCACCTGGTGTCCCTGGGGGCCGAGGAGCTGAGCGAGTTCGAATACGGCCTGATCCTGGCCCAGAACGCCTTTTCCCGCTGGACCGTGCGCTGCATGGCCGCCGCCGGGGCGCCCGAGCTGGGGCCCCTGGACGTGCTGGTGCTGCATTCCGTCAACCATCGGGACCGGGCCAAGCAGGTGGCCGACATCTGCTTCGTGCTGAACGTGGAGGACACCCACACGGTCACCTATTCCCTGCGCAAGCTGGAAAAGCTGGGCCTGGTGGGCCGCGACCGGCGCGGCAAGGAAACCCACTACGCCGTCACCGACGCCGGCGCCGGGGTCTGCACCCGGTACCGTCAGGTGCGCGAGGACTGCCTGGTGGCCGCGCTCAGCGCCCTGGGGCTGAACAACGACGCCCTGGGCGAACTGGCGGCGCGCCTGCGCGCCCTGTCGGGCCTGTACGACCAGGCCGCCCGCGCCGCCACCTCCTTGTGAACCAAAGGCTTAGAACGCCTACAACGTGGTTTGACCGCCCCTCCGCGCACCGATAAGATGCCTGCCCACAGGCTGACGTATTCCAGGGATCTCGGGGCACCCGTTTATGCGCTTTTCCGCCGCCAATGCCGTATTGGCATGGATGCTCGTGCTGACCTGGGCCACGCCCGGTCGGGCGGCGGATCTGGCCCACGAACTGGCCGACCTGCTGCGCGACCACCCGCAGATCCGCGCCGAATCCAAGGGCGTGGACAGCTCCCGGGAAGGCGTCAACCGGACGTTTTCCGACTACCTGCCCCGGGTCCGCGTGACCGGCGACATCGGCCCCGAATCCGTGGACAACCCCACCACCCGCGGCCGCGGCCCGGATCCCTACCGGCGGCTCAGCTCGGCCGGCGGCATCTCGGTGACCCAGAACCTGTTCAACGGCTTCGCCACCTCCTCGGCCATGCGCTCGGCCGAACTGGGGGTGGAGATCGCCCGCCTGACCCTGGAAGGCACCCAGCAGCAGGTCCTGTTCGAAGGCATCCGCGCCTACCTGGACGTGCTGCGCCAGCAGCGGCTGATCACCCTGTCGCGGCGCAACGAGCAGACCATCCAGCGCCAGCTGAACCTGGAGGACGCCCGGGTCCAGCGCGGCTCGGGCATCGCCGTGGACGTGCTGCAGGCCAAGTCCCGCCTGCAATTGGCGCGGGAACGGCGCATCACCTTCGAGGGCGCCCTGGCCGACGCGGTGACGCGCTACACCCAGGTTTACGGCCACGCCCCCGACTTGGCCGCCATGGTGGACCCCCAGCCGCCGGTGGCCGAGATTCCGCCCACCCTGGACGCGGCCACGGACGTGGCCCTGGAAGAGAACCCGTCGGTGTCCAACGCCGGCAGCCAGACCGAGGCGGCGCGCGAGCGCAAGCGGGCCGTGCGGTCCGAGTACTACCCCAGCCTGGACCTGGTGGGCGAGGCCAACTACGAAAAGGACAAGGACGCCGTGCGCGGCACCCGGCGCGACTATTCGGTGCTGCTGAAGGCGGAATGGGACCTGTTCACGGGCCTGTCCACCCGCGCCGGCGTGGCCCAGGCGACCCACGACTACCTGGCCCGCAAGGACCGCGAGGAACTGGTGCGGCGCAAGGTGATCGAACAGGTGGGGCTGGCCTGGCAGGCCCTGCTGACGGCGCGGGACCGCCTGGACCTGCTGGACAACGCGGTGAACATCGCCACGGCCGTGCACGATTCCCGCAAGAAGCTGCGCGAGGCCGGCAAGGAGACGGTGATCAACGTGCTGGACGCCGAGAACGAGATCTTCAACGCCGAGATCAACTACACGGCCGCCGCCTATGACGAGCGGTCGGCGGTGTACCAGCTTCTGCTTTCCATGGGCCGCCTGACCGCCACCCGCCTGGACCTGCCGGCACCGTCGGACGGGTAGTCGGAGGGGGCGGACGCGACGGGGTTTGTCGCCCCCGCTCCCTGCCTTCACCCCCGCCCTACCGTCACTCCGGCCAGCGGTTGTGGAGCCACAGCCACTGGTCGGGCCGCTCGCGGATCCAGGATTCCAGGCGGGCGTTGATGGCCGTCATCAGGGCCAGGGTGTCGGCCGCCCGGTCGCCGCCGTCGGGCAGGTCGAAGGGCGCCTCCACGGTGACCCGGAAGTGGGCGCCCTTCACCCGCTCGATGCGCACCGGCACCACCGGCAGGCGGTCGCGCAGGGCGAACTGGGCCACCGCCGGGGCGGTCATGGCCGGGCGGCCGAAGAACGGCACGGCGATGCCGTCATTCATCTTCTGGTCCACCAGCATGCCCACGTACTGGCCCCGCTTCAGCAGCGCCATGACCCGCCGGGCACCGGTGGCGCCCTTGGGGATCATCTCGCCCTCCTCGGCCCCGCGGCGGCGGAACAGGGGATCCATGTAGGGGTTGTTGGGGGCCCGGTAGACCAGGTGCACGGGCATGCCCACCAGGGTCGCCACGCGGCCGTAGATTTCCCAGTTACCCAGGTGCCCGCCGACGAACAGGGCGGCCCGGCCGCCGTCGCGCAGGGCCCGCGCGTGCTCCAGCCCCACCACCTGGACGCGGCCTTCCGACCCGTCCAGGGTCAGGCGGTCCATGTGGGGGAACTCGAACAGGGTGCGGCCCAGGTTGTCCCACATGCCGGTGACGATCCGTTCCACCTCGCGGGGGCGGAGGTCGGGGAAGGCGCGCACCAGGTTGCGCCGGGCCCGCCGGCTGATGCCCAGGCGCGGCCCCACCCCGCGCCCCAGGGCCCCGCCCAGGGCCGAGGCCAGGTCCAGGGGCAGCAGGCGCAGCAGGCCCAGCAGCCCCCGCGCGCCCAGGGCCTGCAGGCGCTGCACCAGGCGGCGCGGCCAGGCGGCCGGATGGTCGTAGACGGCGGGGCGCAGGGGGTGTTCGGTCACGGGTCCAGGCGGTCCAGCAGGGCGTCCAACGTTCCCTCGTCCGCCCATTGCAGCGTGATTGTCAAGACGTGGATGCCCGCCACCTGGTCGGCCAACAGGCGCGCGGCGTCCTTTTCCGTGGTCACCAGCAGGGCGCCCATGCCCGCCGCCCGGGCCTTCAGGGCGGCGATCTCGGCCGCCGTGTAGGGGTGATGGTCGGCGAAGGACCGTTCCGCCACCACCCGGGCGCCCAGGCCGCGCAGGGTGTCAAACAGCTTGCCCGGGCGGCCGATGCCGGCGAAGGCCAGCACGTCGCGGCCCGCCAGGTCGGCCCCATCGGCCACCACGCGGGCCCGCAGCACCGGCCGGTTGCCGGCCTGGGACGCCACGTGGCGGGCGTCGTCGCCCAGGATGACCAGGGCATCGGCCCGGGCCAGGCCCTCGGCCACCGGTTCGCGCAGGGGCCCGGCGGGGATCACCCGGCCGTTGCCGAAGCCCACGGAGCCGTCCACCACCACCAGGGACAGGTCCTTGACCAGGGCCGGGTTCTGGTGGCCGTCGTCCAGCACCAGCACGC
>JAGREA010000039.1 GCA_020446745.1 Rhodobacterales bacterium
CCTTGCCCGGCCCGCTCCCCTGCCCCATGTTTCCGGTAACGACCGGAACAAGCACCCGGGACAACCACAAAGGGGGGCCCCATGGCCGACAGGACCTTCACCATCACCAAGGACGGCGACGAGATTCCGGTGATCTACACCGACGACGTGCTGTCCGAATTCCGCGAGAACAAGGTGGCCCTGGTGGACGCCGAGATCGAGACCCTGCGGGACCGCCTGTTCGACCGGGACGACCCGCCGGCCGACGCGCCCCGGGGCGCCGACACGCGCCTGGGCATCGTCGGCCCGCTGATCATGGAGGCCCTGGACGAGGGCAAGGAGACGGTGGTGGCCCAGTGCGTGCTGTGGCTGGCCGCCCGCCACCCGGAGATCACGGGGCTGGAGATCTTCTTCGGCCAGTTCCGCTATGTCAGCACCGCCGGCGCCGACGGCGCCAGTTCGATGGTGCACTAGGGTCCATCCCCTCCCCTTGCCTCCCCTTGCCTCCCTGGGCGGCGCGGCCTAGGCTCGCCCCATGCGTGTGTTTCCGGCCCTGATTCTGATCCTGCTGCTGGCCATGCCGGCCCGGGCCGACTACGCCGCCGGCAAGCGGGCCTATGACGCCGGGGACTATCCCACCGCCCTGGCCGAACTCCGCCCGGCGGCCGAGGCCGGCGACCCGCGGGCGCAGCTTTGGCTAGCGCGCCTGTATTTCCGTGGCCACGGAACGCCCGTCGACTACCCAGCCGCGCTGACATGGTTCAGGAAAGCCGCAACGCAGTTCAGGGACATGGAGACGCACCGTCAGGCCGTCTACGGGCTGGGATACATGGTTGAGGATGGCCTCGGCATCCGGGCCAATCCCCGTAACGCGGCCTGCCTGTATCGCGTCGCCGCGGATGCCGGGCTGCCATCCGCGCAGTGGGCGCTATGCAGTGTGGTCCCTAGAAACAGTGCGCTGTTCAATGAGGCCTGGGCTGATCTCTCGCTCGACATGTGCCATCGCGCCGCACGCCAAGGCGAACCCCATGCGCTCAATTATCTGGCGGGAATTTTCCTGTGGAATCCGCTGACTCCCGATGAGAAAGGGTACATGTACTACGCCCTCGCCGCGCAGCGGGGGCATGCTGCCGCGAAGGAGAAAGTGGCCGAATTTCAGGCCACCCTAAAGGGCCGAAAGCGCCGCCAGTTCGAAGCCGGTGTCGAGCAGGCGAAGGCGTGGCAGGCAACGGAGGAACCCGCGCCCACCAAGCCGGTTCCCCTGGATCCATCCTGCCAGCGTTAGCGGCCTAGACGCCGCCCTGCCAAAAGCCCGAAGATTGGGCCATTATCCGCCCCCCATGACACCCGGTCCCTTGCCCATCCTGACCGGACGGCCTAGGCTCGCCCCATGCGTGTGCTTCCGGTCCTGATCCTGCTCCTGCTGCCACTGCTGGCCGCCCCCGCCCGGGCCGACTACGCCGCCGGCAAGCGGGCCTACGACGCCGAAGATTACCCCACCGCCCTGGCCGAACTCCGCCCGGCCGCCGAGGCCGGAGACCCGCGGGCGCAGTACTGGCTGGCCGACATGTACCGGTTCGGCCTGGGCGGGCCCACGGACCACGCGGCGGCCCTGCGCTGGTACCGCCTGGCCGCCCGGCAGACCTCGGACGTCGATATCAACCGGCGCGCGGTCTATGCGTTGGGGTACATGGTAAACAACGCGCTGGGTGTTGATCGTGACGTTGTTCGCGCCGGCTGCCTGTATCGAAATGCCGCCGAGAACGGCTACGTGTCCGCTCAATGGGGGCTCTGCCGCCTGATATCGCGCGAGTCCGAGTTGTTGGGTCGCAAGATGGTGTCGATTGGTGTCGACATGTGCCATCGGGCGGCGGAACAGGGGGACAGTTACGCCTTGGCGTTCCTATCCGACATCATGCTCTGGAACCCTCTGACGCCGGATGAAAAGGGATACATGTACCTCGTGCTTTCAGCACAGCGAGGCGTTGATCAATCCCGAGAAAAGGTTGCTGAATTCGAACGGACCCTTAAGGGTCGGGAAAGAGAACAGTTCGAAGCCGGAGTCGAGATGGCGAAGACCTGGCGGGCACGGGAAGAGCCCATGCCCGACAAGCCATTCCCCTTGGATACGACGTGCCTGCCTTAGTATTATCGACGCCTCTCGGGCAATTCGGCCCAAGCTTTGGCTGCTCGTGTGGTGTCCAGTTCCTTTTCCACCATTTCATAGACTTCTGAAGTAAGGATACCGGTTCCGGCATCAGCCAGCCACTCGCCCAGGGCCTCCTTGGCGTCATGCGGCAACAACTGCTTCGCGCCGCTCAACGTACCCTCAATAACCCCATAGAGACCGGTGTTGATGGCCGCCAACTTGCGTGCCTCGTCCAAAGGCGCACCTTTCTCCTGTAATTTTCGCAGATTGCGCCCATAGGTTTCGGCGGCACCTTTGCCAAACAAGAGCAGCCATTGTTGCGTTGCCGCCAAAGCGAAAACTTGAGCGATATCCGCTCCTTTCCGGCCCACATCCAAACGGGGATGCCCCTCGTGATGTCCTGGAATTTCGCCAACACCTTCAACAAGGTGGTGCATTGCACTTCTGCTTTTATTTGAACCAGATCTAATTGCCCGCTTTACCGTCTCTGGAGCAGGCAACTTTTGGTCCGCAAAGACTTCCAGAACAAAAGAAGCAAAATCAATCGCACCAGAAGCAGTATCGGCAAGATCAGATGCCAACTCTTTCTTACCTACCTGAAACACGGAATGGTTCAGCGCTCGAGTGTCGGCGAACTTCACGCCATGGTCCTTGGCGTCGATCGTCCAGGCATATACGTCATTCGGCAGGGCATAAAAGGAGTCACTGTCGGCATGATAGAGCGCCACTAGGCGGTCCCGCAGGGCCGTCTTGTCCGCTTGGCTGCCGAAGGCAAGAACGGCTTTCCCCCAGTTCTTGACGCTTTCCGGCAGGTGGCCGTCCCGCTTCCGGGCGGCCACGATCTCGTCCACCGACAGGGCCTCACCGGCCGCCGCTTTAGGCACCAGGGTTCGCCACTCTTTGGCAAGCTTGGCTTTGCGTTCCTCAACACGGGCCGGATCGGCATAGATGGAACGGCCAAGTTCGTTGATGCGATCTTCCACGGATTGTGGTTGATCTTTCTCGACCTCTTTCTTCGACTCCTGTGGCTCCGTTCGATGCGGCAATTCCGCCGCTTGTGACACCCTGTCCCGGTCGTTGGGCGGCAGGGTGCTGATGGCGTTGACCGCACCCCGAATTCGGTCCGGATCGTTGGACCGAAAGGCGTCCTGAAGATTGCGTGCCAGATAGTCCACGGCACTGTCCGACAGGGGACGCATGCCGCCATTGCCCTCGTCCATCTCTCGCCCTTCGGGTACCTTGACGGCGGAAGGAGCTGGCGCGGTCGATGGCAATTCTGAACGGGCTTCGCCCGCCCCGCCACCGGTACCGGTGACACGAATCGGCGCCGGACGCTCTATCGCATCGTGATAGATGGAAGACGACCCGGTCACGTTGACGCCCGGCAGGGGGTCCTGACCGGCCGGGCGCGGGGCGCGGGGTGGCGTCGGGCGGGGGCCGGGCGGCGCGTCGGGGCCCGCCAGGTCCGTGTTCAGGGCCTGCTCGGTGGGGCCGCCGGGCTCAATCACGCCGTCCACGGCCAGGCCCTTGCGCTTCTGGTAATCCTTGATGCCCTGGAAAACGGCCACGTCGGGGTAGTCGGTGATACCCCAGTCGGGCGGGCCGTAGGCACCCAGGCGCCAAAGGGCCGTCTTGACCCCCTGGATGTCGCCGGGCCGGGCGTCGGCGTTGGTCGCCACGGTGCCGGACAGGGCCAGGGGCCCGGCGGGCGAGTTCGCTCGCTCCCGGGGCGCGCGGGATTTGGAGGGGATGTGGGAATCCGTCAATGACATGGGGGTCTCCTGTCGAAGGCGTGCGCAACCGCTCCGGGCCCGAGGGATCGGGCCGGCGACAGGGAGTCACGAGGGCGGGTGGGCACAAAAAAACCGCCCGGGCGCTGGGCGCACGGGCGGCGTTGACAGGACTGTATTTAGGTTATTTTTCTTATAGTGTCAAGATATTTTCCTAGTCCCGTGCGACGGCGAGGGAACGGCCCTCACGCCGTCGGCAGGGCGGTCCCGGAGGGGGCGCGCGGGGCGGCGCGATTGGCGGTCAGGCCCAGGTGGTGCTTCAGGGTCTTCCAGTTGAACGCCATGTGCAGGATGCCGCCGGCGATGAAGGTGAAGCCGCCGATCAGGTGGATGTTTTCCCACGCGCCCCGGCCCAGGGCCAGCACGTGGGCGCCCCGGCCGGGCCAGAAGAACATGACCACGCCGGTCAGGGTCAGGGTGACGAACACGGCGAACAGGGTCAGGGCGACGGTGCGGCGGAGGGTGCGGGGCGGTGTCATGGTCGGGGGCCTTTCGGGTCAGGCTCTTGGTTCGGGGTTCCGGCGCGGCCGCCCCTGGTGCGAGGGAGGGTGGCCCGGGAGGGACGCGGGCCGGGGGATCGGGCCGGCCGCGCCGGAGGGGGAGCGGGTTAAGGGAGCGGGTCGGATCAGCGGCGGAAACCGCGCACCGGGAAGCCGGTCTTCTTGCTCACCTCGTATTCGCGGACCAGGGAGTCGTCCTTGGTCACGATGGTCACGGTGTAGGTGTCGTCGTCCTTCTTGGTCACCGTGCCCACCTTCAGGTTCGGGTTGCCGCGCATGATCATGCGGGCCTCGGCCAGGGTGCGCACCTCGTCGGCCGTGAAGTCCCGGTCACCCCGGAACATCCTGGGGCCGGGGCCGCCGCGCCGGTCGTCGCGGTCCCAGCCGCCGCGGTTGAAGCCGCGCTTGCCGCGGTCGTCGTCGTCATAGCCGCGGCCCTGGCCGGGGCCCATGCAGGGGCCGCTGCCATAGCCCGGGCCCCAGCCGCGATCGGCGGAAGCGACGGTGGACAGCGCGGTGCCGCCAACCACGATGACGGCGGAAGCGGCGACGAGAAGCAGGGTGCTGCGTTTCATGGGGGGTACTCCTTGATGGGGGCTTGGGTTGTTCGTTTCGATGGGCCCATGGTGCCCCCGGCCTGTCGCAGAACTTTGTCGCCCGCCCCCCGAAAGTGTCGCCGGATGTGGCGGTTCGGCCGCCTGACACACTTTGCGACAACTTTCCCGCCCCGGCGAAACGGGCCCGGCCTATACTGCGGGCACAAGACAGGCGCGCCCGAGACATGACCGAAGCCCCCCACATCCTGGTCGTCGACGACCACCGCGAGATCCGCGACCTGCTGGGCAAGTACCTGCGCCAGCACGGCTATCGCGTGACCTTGGCGGACGGCGGCGAGGCCATGCGCCGCACCCTGAAGGGCGCCGCGATCGACCTGGTGGTGCTGGACCTGATGATGCCCGGCGAGGACGGCCTTTCGCTGTGCCGCTGGGTGCGCGAAAAGGGCCAGATGCCTGTCATCATGCTGACCGCCCTGGGCGAGGAGACGGACCGCATCATCGGCCTGGAAATGGGCGCCGACGATTACCTGACCAAGCCCTTCAACCCGCGCGAGCTGCTGGCCCGCATCAAGGCCGTGCTGCGCCGGGCCACCAGCCTGCCGGAACGGCGCGACGCCCTGGCCGCCGACACCCTGCGCTTCGACCGCTGGGAGCTGAACCAGGCGCGGCGCGAGATCACCGGCCCCGACGGTTTGGCCGTGGCGCTCAGCACCGCCGAGTTCAACCTGCTGCGGGCGTTCCTGAACCATCCCCGGATGGTCCTCAGCCGCGACCAGCTTCTGGACCTGACCCAGGGCCGGGCGGCCGAGGTGTTCGACCGCTCCATCGACAACCAGGTCAGCCGCCTGCGCCGCAAGATCGAGGCCGACCCCAAGGACCCGGCGCTGATCAAGACCGTGTGGGGCGGCGGCTACATGTTCACCGCCTCGGTGGAGCCGGCGCGATGACCACCGCTTCCCCACGCCGCACCCCTTCCCGCACCTTCCGCCCCTGGCCCCGGGGCCTGGCCGGGCAGACCATCGCCCTGCTGCTGCTGGCCCTGGTGGGGGCCCAGGTGGCCACCACCGTGCTGTTCTTCGACGAACGGCGCCAGGCCGTGCTTCTGGCCACCCAGAACCAGGTGTTCGGGCGCATCGCCTCGGTGGCGCGGCTGCTGCGCGACACGCCGCGCGATCTGCACGACGACGTGGCCCACGCGGCCTCGGCCCCCAACATCCTGTTCTGGATCGCCGACAAGGTGGAGGTGGAAACCCGCGACGGCGACCCGCCGGACCCGGCCCTGCGCCGCCGCCTGGATGGCCTGCTGTCCGACGTGGCGGCGGGCCCGGTGGTGATCGGCTTCACCGACGGCGCCATGCCCTTCCGCGACCGCTGGCGCCGCGACGAGGACGCCCGGCGCCGCATGTTCCACTGGCGCGACCGGGACAGCCCCCGGGATCGCCCCTGGGAGCGCTCCCGGGACGACGACCGCGCCCGGGACAGCGACCGGGGCGACCGCGCCCGGGACAGCGACCGGGGCGACCGCGCCCGGGACAGCGACCGGGGCGACCGCGCCCGGGACAGCGAC
>JAGREA010000329.1 GCA_020446745.1 Rhodobacterales bacterium
ACGATGCGCCGATCCGCAGCGCGCTGGGCGAGCAGTGCGAGCTGGACGACGACGGCCGGTTTTATGACCACCCCGATATCGTCAAGACGATCGCCGGTCTCGACCTGCTGGTCACCGAGCGCTACCACCCGGCCGTGTTCGCGGTCCAGGCGGGGACGCCCGTGGTGCCCATCGCCGCCACCACCCACAAGATGACCGGCCTGGTGGACCTGGTCGGCCATCCCATCGCCGTTCTGGATCCGCCCCGGGCCGACAACCTGGCGCCGATCCTGGCGGCGGTGGAGCGGGCCTATGCCGAGGGGCCGGACCTGTCGGCGCGGCAGCGCGCCTTCGCCGCCGAGGCCAACGAACAGGTCAACGACGACTACCGCGACGCGTTCCGGCAATTGTGGGCCAAAGCGCCCGTGTGAGCGGTTCTTTCCGACGCCCTCTTCGTAACCGGACTGTCCGTGGAATCGACCGGCCGGGTCGATTACAGTGGGTGGTCCGTGTCAACCAAGGAAGAGGTCCGACGATGCCCGTCCGCTTCGCCACGATCCTGATGGTTTTCTGGGTGCTCGCCCTGCAGCCCACCCCCGGCATGGCCGCCGCGGGGCAAGGAGGCCAGACGGGCTTGGCCGACCTGGCCCGGGTCTATGGCGAGTATGGCGAGGCGCGGGAGCGCGGCGACACGGCCGCGGCCCTGGTCCTGGCCCGCCGTGCCGTGGACCTGGGCGAGCATGTGTATGGCCCCGGCAACCTGGACCTGGCGCGCCTGCTGGAAAGCCTGGCCGACGCCCTGGAAGCCGCCGGCAAGGGCGACGAGGCCCGGGCTGCCCTGGGCCGGGCCCTGGCCATCCGCGAGGCGGTCCAGGGCCCCGACCATCCGGACCTGACGGCCCTGCTGGCGCGTCTGGCGGACCTGGCCGTGGCGGCCAAGGACATGGACGCGGCCATTTCCCTGCGCCAGCGGGCCCTGGCCATCGACACAGCGGTCTATGGCCGCGACCACCTGAACACGGTCGCCAGCCTGGAAGGTCTGGCCCGGGCCCACGAGGCCGCCGGCCACTGGTCCCAGGCCGGGGCCCTGCGGCGCCAGGCCGACGCCGACCGCAGGGAGGCGGCGAAGCGGACCGACAGCCTGGACAAGCGCCCGTCGGGCGACGTCGACGGCTCCCTGGTGGTGCGCGGCAAGGGCGACGCCAAGGGCAACGTCGACGGCGCGCGCCCCTTCGCCGTGGTGCGCGTGTTCTACGGCACCAACCGGGCGCGCACGGGCAGCGACAAGCCATCCCAGTTCTACGGCACCGAGCGCGGCGACCTGGACATGGGCTACGTGGACGTCAGCATCCCCTTCCACCACGAGGTGGGGCGCCTGGAATCCCCGTCCAGCCTGCTGCTGGACCTGGTCGAGAACCCGCGCAATCACATCGTCCTGCTGACGGTGACGCCGCTCAACAAGCGGACCTTCCTGCGCAATCTGAAGAAAAACCTGCGCGGCGGGGCGAACGAGGTGCTGGTGTTCGTGCACGGCTACAACGTCTCCTTCAACGACGGCGCCCGCCGCGCGGCGCAGTTGACCTATGACCTGAACTTCGACGGCACCACGCTGCTGTACAGTTGGCCGTCCCAGGCCGGCACCTTCAGCTACATCACCGACGAAGCCGCGGTGAAGGTCAGTTCACGCAAATTGCGCAGCTTCCTGCACATGGTGGCCGAGGAATCGGGGGCCGAGCGCATCCACGTCATCGCCCACAGCATGGGCAACCGCGCCACCATGGAGGCGCTGGAGCTGCTGGCGCTGAGCTGGGAGCGGGAGGAGGGCGCGCCGAAACTGTTCGACCAGGTGATCCTGACCGCGCCGGACGTGGATTCGGATTACTTCGCCGAGATGAGCGCCGAGATCAAGAACCTGGCCCGGCGGGTGACGCTGTACGCCTCGGAAAACGACAAGGCCCTGTCCCTGTCGAACGAGCTGCACGGCGGCCATCCGCGGGCCGGGCAGTCGGGGCCGGAGATCCTGGTCCTGCCCAATGTGGACACGGTGGACATGTCCCGGGTCGAGACGGAC
>JAGREA010000330.1 GCA_020446745.1 Rhodobacterales bacterium
GGCGCCGACCGGGTGGAGCGGGTGATCCTCACCGCCTCGGGCGGGCCGTTCCGCCAGGCCGACCGGGCGACCATGGCCGGCGTGACCCCGGAACAGGCCGTGGCCCACCCCAACTGGAGCATGGGGGCCAAGATTTCGGTGGATTCCGCCACCATGATGAACAAGGGCCTGGAGCTGATCGAGGCCCACCACCTGTTCCCGGTGACCGAGGCGCAGATCGAGATCCTGGTCCATCCCCAGTCGGTGGTGCACAGCCTGGTGGAATACGTGGACGGGTCGGTGCTGGCGCAGTTGGGCTCGCCCGACATGCGCACCCCCATCGGCTATGCCCTGGGCTGGCCCCGGCGCATGGAAACCCCGGCCCCGCGCCTGGACCTGGCGGCCATCGCCCAGTTGACCTTCGAGGCGCCGGACACCGACCGCTTCCCGGCCCTGCGCCTGGCCCGCGAGGCCCTGCGGTCCGGCGGCGGCGCGCCCACGGTGCTGAATGCCGCCAACGAGGTGGCCGTGCACCGGTTCCTGGACCGGGCCGTCGGGTTCCTGGACATCCCCCGCGTGGTCGAGCAGACCCTGGGCCGCCTGAGCGCCACCCAGGTGCCCGAAACCCTGGACGCCGTGCTGGCCCTGGACGCCGAGGCCCGGGCCGTGGCGACGGAAATCTGCGGCAAAATGTCCCCCGGGGGCTAACTTAACCTCCCGTTCAACCTTATATGAGCTAATCGACTGCGGCGTCTTCTGTTTTGCCGTCCGCCGTCGTACCATCAAGCGACCCGGGATTCCCTGAAGACAAGGCGAACGTCATGGATTTCATCGTGAACACCCTGGAACGTGCGGTGACCGTCTCCGTCGACGTGATCCTGCCGTTCCTGATCGTCCTCACCATCCTGGTGTTCGTCCATGAAATGGGCCACTTCTGGGTGGCGCGCCGCAACGGCGTGCGGGTGGACGTGTTCTCCATCGGCTTCGGGCCGGAACTGTTCGGCTGGAACGACCGGCACGGCACCCGCTGGAAGTTCAGCGCCGTGCCCCTGGGCGGCTACGTGAAGATGTTCGGCGAATACGACGCCGAGGACGGCGGCGAGGACGGCGAACCCCGCCCCGAGATGACGCCCGAGGAACAGGCCGTCTCGTTCCACCACAAGAAGCTGCGCCAGCGCACGGCCATCGTCGCCGCCGGGCCCATCGCCAACTTCATCTTCGCCATCGTCATGTTCGCCGTGCTGTTCACCCTGGTCGGCAACCCGCGGCCTCTGGCCGGCGTGGGCCGGGTGGTGGAGGACAGCGCCGCCGCCGAGGCCGGGTTCCAGACCGGCGACACCATCCTGGCCATCGACGGCCAGGCCGTGCACTGGTTTGCCGACCTGCGCGCCATCGTCAGCGCCAGCCCGGGCAAGCCCCTGGCCTTCGACGTGAAGCGCGGCGACGACCTGCTGGTCCTGACCGCCGTGCCCAAGCCCAAGGAGGAAACGGGCCCCGACGGCACCGTGGTGACCATCGGCCAGCTGGGCGTGGGGGTGGATTCCAACCAGATCGGCTACGAGAAGCAGGATCCCCTGACGGCCATCCAGCAGGGCGTGGAACGCACCTGGGGCATGACCACCCAGATCCTGGACTTCCTGGGCGGCCTGACCCAGGGCCGGGGCAGTGCCGACGACCTGGGCGGGCCCATCCAGATCGCCAAGATTTCCGGCGAGATGTTCAGCGCCGGCTGGGTGGAGTTCTTCTTCTTCATGGCCGCCCTGTCCGTGAACCTGGGGTTGATCAATCTTTTCCCCGTTCCCATGCTGGACGGCGGCCACCTGATGTTCTACGCGGCCGAGGCCGTGCGGGGCAAACCGCTGAGCGCCAGGGCCCAAGAATACGGTTTCCGTTTCGGGCTTGTTCTGGTATTGCTCCTCATGGTTTTCGTGACCTGGAACGACTTGATGCGCATCGAGCTCATCAAGAATCTGGTCAACTGAAGACCGATCCGGAGACGAGGGGGGCCAAGTGCCGGGCGTACACCGCATAGCCGCGATCGGAACCGCGATCGGGTGCCGTATCGCGTTGCTGCTGCTGGTGCTTGCCGCGTTCGCCGCCCCGCCCGCCGCTCCTTCCGCCCTGGCCCAGACGTCCGGCGGCGGCATCATCCGGTCCATCCAGGTGGAAGGCGCCCAGCGCATCGAGCCCGAAACCGTGCGCTCCTACCTGCTGGTGCAGGAAGGGGACCGGTTCGACCCCGGGCGCATCGACCGCTCGCTGAAAAGCCTGTTCGCCACCGGCCTGTTCGCCGACGTCAGCTTCCAGCGGCGCGGCGACACGCTGATGGTCAACGTGGTGGAAAACCCGGTCATCAACCGCATCGCCTTCGAGGGCAACCGCCATATCGAGGACGACATCCTGGACGCCGAGGTGACGCTCCGGCCGCGCATCATCTACACCCGCACCAAGGTGCAGAACGACGTGCAGCGCATCCTCACCGTCTATCGCCGGTCCGGCCGGTTCGCCGCCACGGTGGAACCCAAGGTGATCCAGCTGCCCCAGAACCGGGTCGACCTGGTGTTCGAGATCAAGGAGGGCGACGTCACCGAGGTGCGCCGCATCCGCTTCGTGGGCAACCGGGAATTCAGCGATTCCAAGCTGCGCGACGTGATCCGCACCAGGGAATCCCGCTGGTACCGCTTCTTCAGCTCGGACGACACCTACGATCCCGACCGCATGACCTTCGACCGGGAACTGCTGCGCCGGTTCTACATGAAGGAAGGCTTCGCCGACGTGCGCATCCTGTCGTCGGTGGCCGAGCTGACGCCCGATCGCAAGGCCTTCTTCCTGACCTATACCCTGGAAGAGGGGGCCCGCTACGCCTTCGGCAAGATCGAAACCACCAGCATCCTGCGGGGCCTGGAGTCCGAGCAGGTGCAGGACGTGGTGGAGCTGGAGGAGGGTGACTGGTACGACGCCGACGCCGTGGACGACACGGTGGAGGACCTGACCAACCGGGCCGGCGAGCTGGGCCACGCCTTCGTGGACGTGCGCCCCCGGGTGAGCCGCAACCGCGAGAACCGCACCATCGACGTCACCTTCGAGGTGGCGGAAGGGCCGCGCATCTTCGTCGAGCGCATCGACATCACCGGCAACGTGCGCACCATCGACGACGTGATCCGCCGCGAATTCAAGCTGGTGGAAGGCGATGCCTTCAACTCGGCCCGCCTGCGCCGGTCGCGCCAGCGCATCAACAACCTGGATTTCTTCGAGAAGGTGGACATCGAACAGGTGCCCGGCAGTGCCCCCGACAAGACGGTGATCAAGGTGGACGTGCAGGAAAAGTCCACCGGTTCGCTGTCGGTGGGCGCCGGCTTCTCGACCACCAACGGCGCCCTGGCCGACGTGGGCATCGAGGAACGGAACCTGCTGGGCCGGGGCCAGAGCCTGAAGGTGAAGGTGAAGGTGGCGCAGCGCCAGAGCGAGGTGGACCTGGCGTTCACCGAGCCCTACTTCCTGGACCGCGAAGTGGCGGCCGGGTTCGACCTGTTCCACATCCGCACGGACCGGCAGTCGGAAAGCTCGTTCGACACCACCTCCACCGGCGGGTCGCTGCGGGCCGGCTATCCCATCACCGACGATCTGGCGCAAAGCTGGCGCTACACCTTCAGCATCACCGATGTTGAGAACGTGGATCCCGGCGCCTCGGCCTACATCCGCGGCCAGGAAGGCCGCCGGGTGCTGTCCGAGGTGTCGCACATCCTGACCTACGACAAGCGCGACAGCCGCATCCTGCCCACGGAAGGCTACTACGTCCGCGGCATCACCGACGTGGCCGGCCTGGGCGGCAACGCGCGCTACGTGCGCAACACCATCGACGGCGGCAAGTACTTCCCCCTGGACGACAACTGGGTGCTGGCCTTCAAGGGCACGGCCGGCTACATCGTCGGCATCGGCGGGGACGTGAACATCATCGACCGCTTCTTCGTGGGCGGCGACGATCTGCGCGGCTTTGAATCGGGTGGCGTGGGCCCCCGCGATACCCGCACCGACGATGCCCTGGGCGGCGAATGGAAGTACACCGCCACCACGGAACTGACATTCCCCCTGGGCCTGCCCGACGAACTGGCCATCAACGGGCGCGTGTTCACCGACATCGGCAGCGCGGGCAAGATCTCCCAGTCCGGGCCCAACATCTCGGATACGGGATCGTTGCGCCTGTCCAGCGGTTTCGGTATCTCATGGATCTCGCCATTCGGTCCCATCGGTCTGGATATCGGGTTCCCGATCGTCAAGGAAAGCTTCGACCGGGAAGAGAACATCCGCATCAACTTCGGGACAAGGTTCTGATCATGGTCCTTCGCCGACTCTTCCTTTGCCTGCTCGCCGGCGGCCTGATCTGGACGGCCACCGCCGGGTCCGCCGCGGCCCAGGACGCATCGCGCACCATCCGCATGGCCGTGCTGGACATCGACGCCATCCGCCGCGATGCCCTGGCCATCAAGGACATCCGCAACCAGCTTGACGCCTACAGCACCACCTTCCGCGCCGACATCAAGAAGGAGGAGGACGCCCTGCGCGCCGCCGACCAGGAACTGGCCCGCAAGCGCACCCTGCTGGCGCCCGAGCAGTTCGCCGAGGAGCGCCGCAAGCTGGAAGAGCAGATCGTGTCGGTCCAGCGCCTGGTGCAGGCCCGCAAGCAGGCCCTGGACAAGGCCCGCGCCGAGGCCCTGCAGGAGGTGCAGAAAAGCCTGGAGGTCGTGGTCGCCAAGCTGGCCAAGGAAAACGACATCGACCTGATCCTGCGGGCCGACCAGGTGGTTTTCCGCGTGCCGCCCCTGGACATCACCAAGAATGTCCTGGAGGCCCTGGACAAGGCTCTGCCCAAGGTGGCCGTGAAGATCCCCAAAGACGGCTGACGCATGGTGGATCCCCGGTTCTTTCCCGCCCAGGGGCCGTTCGACCTTGCCGCCCTGGCCGGCATCGCCCATGCCGAGACGGGTGGCGCCGACGCGGCCGGGCGCGCGTTCGTGGACGTGGCGCCCCTGGATGCCGCCGGGCCCGACCACGTCAGCTTCCTGGATAACCGCAAGTACGTGGGCGCCTTCACGGAAAGCGCCGCCGGGGCCTGTCTGGTCCACCCGGACCTGGCCGACCGGGCGCCGGCCGGCATGGCCCTGCTGATCACCCGCGATCCCTACCGCGCCTACGCCCTGGTGGCCCAGGCCTTCCATCCCTTCGATGCCGTGGAACCTGGCCTGTCGCCGGCCGCCCACATCGATCCGGCGGCGGACGTGGATGCCACCGCCCGGGTGGATTGCGGCGCCGTGGTGGGGGCGGGGGCGTCCATCGGCCCGCGCAGCCACGTCATGGCCAACGCCTACGTGGGGCCGGGGGTGCGGCTGGGCGCCGACTGCCGGGTGGGTCCGGGAGCGACCCTGCAGTGCTGCCTGATCGACGACCGGGTGATCCTGCACCCCGGCGTGCGCATCGGCCAGGACGGATTCGGCTTCGCCCTGGGCGGCCAGGGCCATGAAAAGGTGCCGCAGCTGGGCCGGGTGCTGATCGGCCACGACGTGGAAATCGGCGCCAATTCCACCATCGACCGGGGCACCGGCCCCGACACGGAGATCGGCCCGGGCACGAAAATCGACAATCTGGTGCAGATCGGCCATAACGTGCGCCTGGGCCGGGGCTGCGTGGTGGTGGCCCAGGTGGGCATTTCGGGCAGCACGGTGGTGGGGGATTTCGCCATGCTGGGCGGCCAGGCGGGCCTGGCCGGGCACCTGAGCATCGGTGCCGGGGCCCGGGTGGCGGCGCAAAGCGGCCTGATGCGCGACGTGCCGCCGGGCACCACGGTGGCCGGGTCGCCGGCCCTGCCGGCCAAGGAGCACTGGCGCCAGCAGGCGGCCCTGTCGAAACTGGTCAAGAGACGGTGAAGGAGCCAACGGCCATGGATACGCAGAACGCGGAGGAGTCGATGACCATCGACATCCTGCGGATCATGGACATGATCCCGCACCGCTATCCCTTCCTGATGATCGACAAGATCACCGACGTGGTGCTGGGCGAAAGCGCCGTGGGCATCAAGAACGTGACCATCAACGAACCCTTCTTCCAGGGCCATTTCCCGGGCCAGCCCATCATGCCCGGCGTGCTGATCATCGAGGCCATGGCCCAGACCGCCGCCGTGCTGGTGGTCGAGACCCTGGGCAAGGAATCGGAAGGCAACCTGGTCTACTTCATGTCCGTGGACTCGGCGCGCTTCCGCAAGCCCGTGGTGCCCGGCGACCGGCTGGAGATCAAGGTGCAGAAGAAGCAGAGCCGCGGCCGGGTGTGGAAGTTCGCCGCCGAGGTCTATGCCGACGGCGTGCTGAAGGCCGACGCCACCTACGCCGCCATGATCGCGGGGAAGTGATGACCGGCATCCATCCCACGGCCATCATCGAGGACGGCGCCCAGCTGGGCGCCGACGTTTCCATCGGCCCCTATTGCCTGGTCGGCGCCGACGTGGCGCTGGGCGACGGGGTGACGCTGCTGTCCCACGTGGTGGTGGCGGGACGCACCACCGTGGGCGCCGGTACCACCGTCTATCCCTTCGCCTCGCTGGGCCATCCGCCCCAGGACCTGAAGTACAAGGGCGAGCCGTCGCGCCTGCAGGTGGGCGCGAACTGCGTGATCCGCGAGCACGTGACCATGAACCCGGGCACGGAAGGCGGCGGCATGCTCACCAAGGTGGGCGACCACTGCCTGTTCATGGTGGGCGCCCACGTGGCCCACGACTGCCAGCTGGGCAACCACGTGATCCTGGTCAACAACGCCACCCTGGCCGGCCACGTGGCGGTGGACGACTGGGCCATCCTGGGCGGCCTGTCGGCGGTGCACCAGTTCGTGCGCATCGGCCGCCACGCCATGATCGGCGGCATGTCGGGGGTGGAGAACGACGTCATCCCCTACGGTTCCGTCATGGGCAACCGGGCCCGCCTGTCGGGCCTGAACATCGTCGGCCTGCGGCGCCGGGGCTTCGACCGGGAAACCATCCACGCCATGCGCGCCGCCTATCGCCTGCTGTTCGCCCACGAGGGCACCATGGCCGAACGGGTGGCCGACGTGGCCGAGATGTTCGCCGACAACGAACCGGTGATGGAGATCGTCAACTTCGTCGGCACCGATTCGTCGCGGGCCATCTGCCAGCCCGCCATGGACGATGCGGCGTGATCCCGCGCCGGCCAAGCTGGGGGTCCTGGCCGGTGCCGGGGACCTGCCGGCGCGCCTGATCGCCGCCGCCCGCAAGGACGGCCGCGACGTGTTCGTCATCGCCTTCGAGGGCCACACCCCGCCGGACCTGGTGTCCGGCGGCGTGGACCACGCCTGGGTGCGCCTGGGTGCCGCCGGGGCCGCCATCAAGGCCCTGAAGAAGGCCGGGGCCACGGACCTGGTGCTGGCCGGGGCCATTCGCCGCCCGGGCCTGAAGGAACTGCGCCCCGACCTGACCGCGGCCCGCATCCTGGCCAAGGTGGGCGCCGCCGCCCTGGGCGACGACAACCTGCTGCGCGCCATCGTCAAGGTGCTGGAGGAGGAACAGGGCTTCCGCGTGCTGGCGGTGGAGGACATCCTGCCCGACCTGCTGGTGCCGTCCGGCCTGCTGGGCCGCCATGCCCCCGACGACGAGGCCCGGGCCGACATGACCCGCGCCGCCGCCGTGGCCCGCGCCCTGGGCCGCCTGGACGTGGGGCAGGGGGCCGTGGTGCAGCAGGGCCTGGTGCTGGCCGTGGAGGCCCTGGAAGGCACCGACGCCATGCTGGAACGCTGCGCCGGCCTGCGCCGCGACGGCCCCGGCGGGGTGCTGGTGAAGGTGCGCAAGCCGCAGCAGGACCAGCGCGCCGACCTGCCCACCGTGGGCGTGGCCACCGTGAACGCCGCCGCCGCCGCCGGCCTGCGCGGCATCGGCGTGGAAGCCGGCGGGGCGCTGATCGTCGATCCCGACGACACCATCGCCGCGGCCGACGCCGCCGGCCTGTTCCTGGTGGGCCTGGACCCGCCGTGAGCGGGGCCCCCCTTTCCGTCTACCTGATCGCCGGCGAGGCCTCGGGGGACCTGCTGGGGGCGCGGCTCATGGCCGGCCTGCGGGCCCGCCTGGGCGACGGCGTCACCTTCCACGGCATCGGCGGCGAGGAGATGACGGCCCAGGGCCTGCGCAGCCTGTTCCCCATGGGCGAGCTGTCGGTCATGGGCCTGGCCGAGATCCTGCCCCACATCCCCCACCTGCTGGCCCGCATCCGCCAGACCGTGGCTGACGTGGAAGCCCGCCGCCCCGACGTGCTGGTGACCATCGATTCGCCGGGCTTCTGCTTCCGCGTCGCCAAGCGCCTGGTGGGGCGGGGGATTCCCCTGGTCCACTACGTGGCGCCCACGGTGTGGGCCTGGAAGCCCGGCCGGGCCCGCAAGGTGGCGGCCTTCCTGGACCACCTGCTGGTGCTGCTGCCCTTCGAGCCGCCCTATTTCCAGGCCGAGGGCCTGGCCACCACCTTCGTCGGCCACCCGGTGGTGGATGGCGGCGCCGACCGTGGCGACGGCCCGGCCTTCCGGACCCGCCACGGCATTCCGGCGGACGCGCCGCTACTGTGTGTGCTGCCCGGCAGCCGCCGGGGCGAGGTGCTGCGCCTGCTGCCGCCCTTCGGCGACACCGTGCGGCGCCTGGCCGCCGACGTGCCGGGCCTGCACGTCGTGGTGCCCACCGTGGACTGGGTGGCCGACGGCGTGGCGGCGGGTGTGGCCGACTGGCCCGTGCCCGTCACCCTGGTGCGCGGCGTGGGCGAGCGGTTCGACGCCTTCGCCGCGGCGGACGCCGCCCTGGCGGCCTCGGGCACCGTGGCCCTGGAGCTGGCCCTGGCCCGGGTGCCGGCGGTGATCGCCTATCTGGTGAAGCCGGCCACGGCGTTCCTGCTGCGGCGCCTGGTGCGCGTGCGGTTCGTCAACCTGGTCAACATCCTGCTGGACCGGGAAGCCGTGCCCGAATGCCTGCAGGAGCGCTGCGACCCCGCCATCATGGCCCCCCTGGTGCGTGGCCTGCTCACCGATCCGGCGGTCCGGGCCGAGCAGATGGCGGCCGCCGACCGGGCCCTGGACATGCTGGGCCGGGGCGGCCCGTCGCCGGGCCAGCGGGCCGCCGACGCGGTCCTTGAGGTGCTGGGCCGGGCTCCCTAAGTTAGGGGCAGCGAAACCCCCCGGGAGGGCCACAAGAATGAGCGTCGATACCAGCCAGTTCCGCCTGCTGCACACCATGATCCGGGTCCGCGACCTGGATGCCTCCATCAACTTCTACACCAAGCACCTGGGCATGCAGGTGCTGCGCAAGAGCGACTATCCGTCCGGCGAGTTCACCCTGGCCTTCCTGGGCTACGGCGACGAATCGGACCACACGGTGATCGAGCTGACCCACAACTGGGGCCAGCAGGAGCCCTATGACCTGGGCAACGCCTTCGGCCACCTGGCCATCGCCGTGCCGGACATCTACGGCGCCTGCGACGGCATGGCCAAGGAAGGGGTGAACGTGACCCGCGCCCCCGGCCCCATGAAGCACGGCACCACGGTGATCGCCTTCGTCGAGGACCCGGACGGCTACAAGGTGGAATTGATCGAGAAGAAGTAGCGGCCAGAGTCCCTACTGTTCCGGCAAGGGAATCTGCTATAACGACCCGCGACCTTTGATGGGGCGCGGGTCATTCCTTTGCTGGGGAGAAAGGAACCGGTGTTGAACGACAACAAGGCCGGGGACGCCATGGGCGTCCATGCCGACGAGGCGCCGAAGGATTTCATCCGCGATGTGATTCGCGCCGACCTGGCGTCGGGCCGCCATGCGGGCATCGTCACCCGCTTTCCGCCCGAGCCCAACGGCTACCTGCACATCGGGCACGCCAAGTCCATCTGCCTGAACTTCGGCGTGGCCCAGGAATTCGGCGGGCGCTGCAACCTGCGCTTCGACGACACCAACCCCATCAAGGAAGAACAGGAGTACATCGAATCCATCCAGGATGACGTGCGCTGGCTGGGCTTCGACTGGGGCGAGACGGCGCTGTATGCCTCGGACTATTTCGACACGCTGTACGGCTATGCCGAAACCCTGATCCGGGACGGCAAGGCCTATGTGTGCGACCTGACGGCCGAACAGATGCGCGAATACCGGGGCACCCTGACCCAGCCCGGCCGCAACAGTCCCTACCGCGACCGCCCCGTCGACGAGAACCTGGACCTGTTCCGTCGCATGAAGGCCGGCGAGTTCGCCGACGGCTCCCGCGTGCTTCGGGCCCGCATCGACATGGCGGCGCCCAACATCAACCTGCGCGACCCGGTGCTGTACCGCATCCTGCAC
>JAGREA010000331.1 GCA_020446745.1 Rhodobacterales bacterium
GGGCGTGGCCGGCGTCAGGTCGGCCGGCGGGAAGCCTTCCAGCAGCTTCAGGATCTGCAGCACCGTCACCCCGCCCGACGACGGCGGCGGCATGCCGCACACGGTCCAGGCCCGGTAGGGGGCGCACACGGGATCGCGCCGCACGGCCCGATAGGCCGCCAGGTCGGCCAGGGTCAGGCTGCCGGGGTGGCGCGACGCCCCGGCCACGGCGGCCACCAGGTCGCGGGCGACGGGGCCGGTGTAGAAGGCGTCGGCGCCGCCGTCCGCGATGGCGCGCAGGGTGCGGGCCAGGGCCGGGTTGCGCAGGCGCTGGCCCTCGGCGATGGCCTGGCCGCCGGGGTGGAAGTAGTCCCGCGCCGGGCCGAAGGTGCGCAGGTATTTGTCCTGGGCCACCAGGGCGGCCAGGCGGGGCGACACGATGAAGCCCTCCTCGGCCAGGCGGATGGCCGGCTGGAACAGGGCCGCCCAGGGCAGGCGGCCGTGATCCCGGTGGGCCAGTTCCAGCATGCGCACCACCCCCGGCACGCCCACGGATATGCCGCCCACCACGGCGTCCCAGAACTTCAGGGGCTGGCCGTCGGCGTTCAGGAACAGGCGTTCGGTGGCGCCCAGGGGGGCCTTCTCGCGGCCGTCGTAGGCCGTGGTGCGGCCGGCCCCGTGGACCAGCAGGAACCCGCCGCCGCCGATGCCCGACGACTGGGGTTCCACCAGGTTCAGCACCATCTGGGCGGCGATGGCGGCGTCCACGGCGCTGCCGCCGGCCCGCAGGATGTCGCGCCCCGCCGCCGAGGCCAGGGGGTTGGCCGTCACCACCATGTGGCGCCCGGCCGTGGCCACGGGGCCGGCCTGGGCCCCGGGGTTGGCTTGGGCCCCCGGGTTGGCTTGAGCCGTCGCCGCCTCGGGCTGGCCCCGGGGGTCGTCGCCGGGGGGCGCGGTGTCCGCCGCGCAGGCGGCCAGGCCCAAGACCAGAAAGACGCCGAGCAGGCCGGACCGGACCGGGCGGCGCGGGAACGGGACGGGCATGGCGGGTCTCCTATCGGGGGCCGAGGCGGCGGCGGGACGGGGCCATGCTATCGCGCCCGGCCGGACCCGTCCAAGGGCCTCGCCAGGACCTTGCCAGGACCTTGCCAGGGCCTCGCCGGGACCGGACCGGCGGCCAGCCCGGTGGTTGGAATGTTTGAAGCGTGGAAAGTATATTCCTGCAACTGATTGTGTGATTTTGCCCGGTACCCATATCGTGTCCATCACATCGGGGCACTATAAGCGTCCAGAAATGTTCGATCTTATGGATTCGCACAGAATAGAATGAGATTATTTCTTATTTTCAAGAACTGTTTTTGGACAGGGGAAATCAAGAGTTCCCGTTGACTTTGATCAACACGGCCTCTAATATTCGATCGCTCTAAAGTACGGAGGGAGGCCCTGTCACCGTCGCGGATTTTTGCGGCAGCGGTAGGGCCATTCGATTGTACGGATCGGGGGCAGGAAAGGATCCGGTACGCCGAAATTTGGGAAGCCCATCGGGTTTCCCTTTTCGCATTCACCGTTTTCTGTTTTGTTTCCGGCGAAGAACGCGGCGCCAAGCCACAGGCGGCCCGCAATAGATTTGGGTATGGGAGTTCGGTATGAACCAGGCGGCAACAGCTCAAGGGGCTGGTGACACCGCGGTCTCGTATGTTGAGGGACCAATCCGGCTGTTCACCATCGCCACCATCTTCTGGGGCGTCATCGGTTTCCTCGCAGGCACCTTCATCGCGTTTCAGCTGGCTTTTCCGCAGCTGAACCTGGGCCTTGAGTGGACCACTTTCGGGCGGTTGCGCCCGGTGCACACGTCGGCGGTGATCTTCGCCTTCGGCGGCAACATCCTTTTCGCGACGTCCCTGTACGTCGTCCAGCGGACCTGCCGGGCGCGCCTGTTCGGCGGCAACGGCATGGGGCTGTTCCTGTTCTGGGGCTTCCAGGCGGTCATCGTCATGGCGGCCCTGGGCTACGTCCTGGGCGTCACCCAGGGCAAGGAATACGCCGAGCCGGAATGGTTCGTCGATCTGTGGCTGACCATCGTCTGGGTGGCCTACCTGATCGCCTATGCCGGCACCCTGATCATCCGCAAGGAAAGCCACATCTACGTGGCCAACTGGTTCTACCTGGCCTTCATCCTGACCATCGCCATGCTGCACCTGGGCAACAACGCCACGGTGCCGGCGGTGCTGTTCGGCGGCGAATGGACCAAGAGCTACATCGTCTGGGCCGGCGTCCAGGACGCCATGACCCAGTGGTGGTACGGCCACAACGCGGTGGGCTTCTTCCTGACCGCCGGCTTCCTGGGCATGATGTACTACTTCATTCCCAAGCAGGCGCAGCGGCCGGTCTATTCCTACCGGCTGTCCATCGTGCACTTCTGGACCCTGATCTTCCTGTACATCTGGGCCGGCCCGCACCACCTGCACTACACCTCGCTGCCCGACTGGGCGCAGACCCTGGGCATGACC
>JAGREA010000040.1 GCA_020446745.1 Rhodobacterales bacterium
ACCCTCACCCCGACCCTCTCCCTCAGGGAGAGGGAGGGCGCGGCCTCTTCTTCCCTCGCCCTAAGGGAGAGGGAGGGGCCCGTGCCCGAAGGGCGTGGGAGGGTGAGGGTCCCATGAAGACTCCTCAGCGCCTCTCCGCGCCCCCTCCGCGCTCTCCGCGGTTGTCTTTCCTTAAACCGCCCGCCGCCGCCCCTTGGCCCACAGCGGCAGCAGTTCCACCGACAGCACGCCGGCCAGGATCATGGCGCAGCCCGTCAGTTCCAGGGGCGACAGGCGCTCGCCCAAAACGATGGCGCCGGTGATGGCGGCGAACACCGTTTCCGCCGACAGGATGATGGCGGCATCGGCCGGCGGGGTGTGGCGCTGCCCCACCACCTGCAGCGTGAAGCCCAGGCCCACGGATACCAGCCCGGCGAACAGCACCCCCGGCAGGGCCCGGGGCAGCAGGTCCCAGGCGACCGGTTCCGTGGCCAGGCCCCAGCCCAGGCCCAGCACGGCGCAGGCGGCGAACTGCCCCACGGCCACCACCAGGGGCGCCCCCGTGGCCTGGGCCACCGTGCCCACCAGCAGGATGTGGATGGCCCAGAACAGGGCGCCTCCGATGACCCACAGGTCGCCCACCGTGAGCGCCGCCAGCTCGCCGCCCGACAGCACGTAGACCCCGGCCAGGCACACGGCCGCCGCCGGCCACACGGCCCAGTGGGGCGGCTTGCGCAGGACCATCAGCGCGATCAGCGGCGTCAGCGGCACGTACAGCCCGGTCAGGAAGCCGGCGTTGGCCACCGTGGTGCCGGCGATGCCGATCTGCTGCAGCACGGCGCCCAGGAACAGGGCGACGCCGGTCAGCCCGATCATCACGCCGTGGCGGCGGGTCAGGCGCCAGCCTTCGTCGCGGCGCTTGCGGGCCGCCTGGCGCAGGGCCAGGGGCAGCACCAGCAGGGCGCCCAGCAGGAACCGGCTGCCCGTGAACTGGGACGCGCCGATGAACGGGGCGGTCATCTGCTGCACGGTGAAGGTCGCCCCCCAGATCATGGTGGCGACCAGCAGCACCGCATTGGCCTGAAGGCGGGTCATGGCCTGCGCATAAAAGGTTCGGCGCGCCGGGGCAAGCCCAATCATGCGCGCCCCCTTTCCGGCCGCGCCGGGATGTGCTAGGAAGGCCGCCACACCAGTGAAGGACGGGAACCATGTGCATCCGACGTTGCAAGGAGCAGAGCTAGCCAGCCGCGCGGCGCGCGTTCCCTTTCGCATGGGCGTCCCGCGGGGCGCCTTTTTTTGTGGGTTGAGGAGACAGGAACATGAACGGTCAGGCATCACCCATCCGGGTCGCCATCCTGGGGGCCAGCGGCTATACGGGCGCCGAGCTGGTGCGCCTGCTGGCGCGCCATCCGGGGGTGGACATCCGCGCCCTGACCGCCGACCGCAAGGCCGGCCAGACCATGGCCCAGGCCTTCCCCCACCTGGGCGGCCTGGACCTGCCCGACCTGGTGCGCATCGAGGACCTGGATTTCGCCGACATCGACCTGGTGTTCGGCTGCCTGCCCCACGGCACCATGCACGGGCTGGTGAAGCGCCTGCCGGAACGGGTGCGGGTGATCGACCTGTCGGCCGACTTCCGGCTGGAGGATCCGGCCGTCTACACCGAATGGTACGGCCTTGAGCATGGCGCCACCGACCTGCAGCCCCAGGCCGTCTATGGCCTGCCGGAACTGCACCGCGACGCCATCCGGGGCGCCCGCATCGTCGCCGGGCCGGGCTGCTATCCCACCTCGGTACAGATCCCCCTGGTGCCCCTGGCCCGGCGGGGGCTCATCGGCCTGGACGACATCATCGCCGACAGCAAGTCCGGCGTGTCCGGCGCCGGGCGGGCGGCCAAGGAGGCCAACCTGCATACCGAGGTGTCGGAGGGCATCCACGCCTACGGCGTCACCCGCCACCGCCACGTGGCCGAGATCGAACAGGGCCTGCGCTGGGCCACGGGCCGGGACGTGACGGTCACCTTCACGCCCCATCTGATGCCCATGAACCGGGGTATCCTGTCGACCATCTACGTGTCCCTGGTCGAGGGCGTTGGGGTGGACGACCTGCGAGTTGCCCTGGCGGAGCACTATGCGGGCGAGCCCTTCGTGCGGGTGCTGCCCGCGGGCGGCGTACCGGCCACCCGCCACGTGCGGGGCGCCAACCACGTGCTGATCGGGGTGTTTCCCGACCGCCGGCCGGGCCACGCCATCGTCATCTGCGTGGAAGACAACCTGGTGAAGGGGGCGTCGGGGCAGCTCGTGCAGTGCATGAATGTCATGTACGGCTTCCCCGAAACCCAGGGCCTGGAGCAGCTTGCCCTGTTCCCGTGAGGGCGTCGGTGTGACGGCGGTCATTGGCAAATTTGCCGATGAGAGGAAAATGGCGGGGTCACTTTGTCGCGGAACGTCCGTGGCCCCGCGCGCCGGTTCTTGGAGACTCCGATGACCTACTACACGTCCAGCCAGGCCTTCATGATCGGCATCATGGGCCTGGCCGCGCTGGCCCGCGTCGTGCGGCCCGTCGCCGTCCGGAAGGTTTCCGAAGAGGTCTTGGACAGGGCCCGCAAGATGGCAAGGGGCCCGTATCGCACCCTGGGCGACCGTGGCCCGGGCCGGGCACCCAAATGAGCGCCACCTGACGGTTACACGTCCAGGTCGGCCACGAAGCGGGCGTTTTCCTGGATGAAGGCGAAGCGCAGTTCCGGCTTCTTGCCCATCAGCGTCTGCACCCGGTCCTCGGTCTCGCGCAGCGCCGCCCGGTCCTCGGTGTCGTGGCCGTGGGGCACCGTTACCCGCAGCAGGGTGCGGGTGGCCGGGTCCATGGTGGTTTCCTTGAGCTGCCTGGGCAGCATCTCGCCCAACCCCTTGAATCGGCTGACTTCGATCTTGCCGCGCCCGGTCAGCACGTCGCGTTCCAGTTCCACCCGGTGGGCATCGTTGCGGGCGTACACGCTCCTGGTCCCCTGGGTCAGGCGGTAGAGCGGCGGGACGGCCAAAAAAAGATGGCCGTTTTCAATAAGTCCCGGCATTTCCTTATAGAAAAACGTCATCAACAGCGAGGCGATGTGGGCGCCGTCCACGTCGGCGTCGGTCATGATCACCACCTTGTCGTAGCGCAGGTCGTCGGGGCGGAAGGCGCTGCCCGAGCCGCAGCCCAGGGCCTCGGTGATGTCGCTGATCTCCTGGTTGGCGCGCATCTTGTCGCGGGTGGCGCTGGCCACGTTGAGGATCTTGCCGCGCAGCGGCAGCACCGCCTGGGTGGCCCGGTCGCGGGCCTGCTTGGCCGAGCCGCCGGCGGAATCGCCCTCCACCAGGAAGATTTCCGTGCCGTCGCGGGTGGAGCGGGAACAGTCGGTCAGCTTGCCGGGCAGGCGCAGGCGGCGGGTGGCCGATTGGCGCTTGAGCTGCTTGTCCTCGCGCTTGCGCAGGCGCATCTCGGCCCGCTCGATGATCCGCTCCAGCAGCACGCGGGCCGTTTCCGGGTCGCCCGACAGCCAGTGGTCGAAGTGGTCGCGCAGGCCGTTTTCCACCAGCCGCGCGGCCTCGGCCGTGGCCAGCTTCTCCTTGGTCTGGCCCTGGAACTGGGGATCGCGGATGAACACCGACAGCATGACGCAGGCGCCGCCCAGCACGTCCTCGGCGGTGATCTTGGCCGCCGCCTTCACGCTGGTCAGCTCGCCGTGGGCCTTCAGGCCGCGCATCAGGGCCGTGCGCAGGCCCGTTTCGTGGGTGCCGCCCAGGGGCGTGGGCACGGTGTTGCAGTAGGAATTGAAGAACCCGTCGTCGTCGGCCGGCCAGGCCACGGCCCATTCCATGCGGCCCGAGCCGCCGTTCAGCTTGCCCTCGCCGGCGAAGGGGGCGGGGGTAACGGTCTTGCGGCCGTCCAGGCTGGCGGCCAGGAAGTCGGCCAGGCCGCCGGGGAAGTGCAGCGTCGCCGTGGCCGGCGTGTCGTCGCCGCCGGTGATCAGCTCCGGGTCGCAGGACCAGCGGATTTCCACCCCCCGGTACAGGTAGGCCTTGGAGCGCGCCATGCGGTACAGCAGGGCCGGGCGGAAGCGGGCGCCGGGGCCGAAGATCTGGGCGTCGGGGTGGAAGGTGATGGTGGTGCCGCGCCGGTTCTGCACCGGGCCGCCGTCCACCAGTTTGCCCAGGGGCTTGCCGCGGCTGTAGGCCTGGGTCCACAGGCGGCGGTCGCGGGCGATTTCCACGGTCAGCAGGTCCGACAGGGCGTTGACCACCGAGGCCCCCACGCCGTGCAGGCCGCCCGACGTCTGGTAGCTATCGCCGCCGAACTTGCCGCCGGCGTGCAGCGTGGTCAGGATCACCTCCACCGCCGGCTTGTCCTTGAACTTGGGGTGGGGGTCGATGGGGATGCCGCGGCCGTTGTCGCGCACGGTCACCGTCTGGTCCGCCGCCAGTTCCACGTCGATGCGCGACGCATGGCCCTCCACGGCCTCGTCCATGGCGTTGTCCAGGATTTCCGCCACCAGGTGGTGGAGCGCCCGCTCGTCGGTGCCGCCGATGTACATGCCCGGGCGCCGGCGCACCGGCTCCAGCCCCTCCAGGACCTCGATGTCCTTGGCCGAATAGTCGCCACCGCCCTTGGGGCCACCCTTGGGCTCGCGGGCCTTCGGTTCCCGGGGCTTGCCTTCTAGGGGCTTTCGGGCGGCGTTGCCGTCGCTGAACAGGTCGCTCATTCGGTCTCCCAAATCGGATGGCGGCGGGGGCGGATGGGCCGCATGGTAAGGGCTCGCACCGCCGGTCTCAAGCATGATAGGGTGCCGCTTAACGTTTCCATAACAACATCTGGGGTTGTGGACTTCCCCCTCCAGCGTTCCGTTCCGCCGTTCCCGCAAGCCGTTGCCGCGCAAGGATTCCCGCGCCATGACCGATCCCCAAACGCCCACGCCCGAAGCGACCGGCGACACGCCGGAACAGGAAGGCCAGCCCCGCGGCGAGCTGGCCACCCGCACCCTGGCCATGCCCGCCGACACCAACCCCAGCGGCGACATCTTCGGCGGCTGGCTGATGTCGCAGATGGACATCGCCGGCGGCACGGCGGCCGAATGGCGGGCCCGGGGCCGGGTCGCCACCGTGGCCGTGGAGGGCATGGAGTTCCACGCGCCGGTGAAGGTGGGCGACGTGGTGTGCTGCTACGCCGACATCCTGAAGGTGGGCAAGACCTCCATGACCATCCTCATCGAGGCCTGGGTCCTGCGCCGCCGCGACGCCCACCACCGGGTCAAGGTGACCGAGGGCCGCTACACCTTCGTGGCCCTGGATGAGCAGCGCAACAAGCGCCCCATTCCTTAAGCCAAACCGCCGAACGAAGGTCCTTCGGAACCCGTCCCACCGCCGCGTCCCCCGAAGGCGGGGAAAGCGGGCCGCGCGCCCGTGCCATGCCGGTTAGGCCCGGCGGGGGTCGAAGGGGGGATGGCCTTCGGGAGTCCCGGACGCCGCGTCGGCGGATGGGTTACGCGGTTCCGGGGGTCGGTGCCGGGCCTGGGGACGGCGGCACGGGCGCGCGGGGGTGGGCTCGGGAAAGGGGTCGGGTGTGC
>JAGREA010000332.1 GCA_020446745.1 Rhodobacterales bacterium
CGGGGGCGGGGGCGTCGGTCAGCTGGATGTCCGAGGTGATGGCGATTTCCGCCATGTCCACGGTCCGGCAGAGCGCGATGTCGTCGGCCGGGGCGTGCAGGGTCGGCCGGGCCTGCAGGCTGGAACCGATGCGCTTTTCCGCCCGCTCCAGTTCCAGGGCCCCGGTAACCACCCGGCGCAGGTCGCGGATGCGGCCCCACTTGGCGGCCAGGGCGTCGTCGCGCCAGGTTTCCGGCACGGCGGGGAAGGTGCGCAGGTGCACGCTTTCGTCGTCGGGGTTGCGGGCCAGCCAGGCTTCCTCGGCGGTGAAGCAGATGAACGGCGCCAGCCAGGCCGTCAGGTGGTCGAACAGCAGGTCCAGCACCGTCCGCGCGGCCCGGCGGCGCACCGAGTCGGCGCCGTCGCAGTACAGGCTGTCCTTGCGGACGTCGAAGTAGAAGGCCGACAGGTCGACGGCGCAGAAGGCGTGCAGGTCCACGAACATGGCGTGGAACTCGAAGGCGTCGCAGGCCTTGCGCACCTGGCGGTCCAGCGCCCACAGGCGGTGCAGGACCCAGCGGTCCAGCTCGGGCATCTGGTCCACGGGCAGGCGTTCGCCGTCCTGGAAGCCGTTCAGGTTGCCCAGCAGGTAGCGCAGCGTGTTGCGCAGGCGGCGGTAGATGTCCGACTGGCGTTTCAGGATCTCGGCGCCGATGCGCAGGTCCTCGGAATAGTCCGAGCCCACCACCCACAGGCGCAGGATGTCGGCCCCGTGCTGCTTGATCACGTCCTGGGGCGACACGATGTTGCCCAGGGACTTGGACATCTTCTGCCCGTCCTCGGCCATGACGAAGCCGTGGGTCAGCACCGCGTCATAGGGCGCCCGGCCCCGGGTGCCGCAGCCTTCCAGCAGCGACGAGTGGAACCAGCCCCGGTGCTGGTCGGTGCCTTCCAGGTACAGCGACGCCGGCCACTTCAGGTCTTCCCGCACCTCCAGCACGAAGCTGTGGGTGGAGCCGGAATCGAACCACACGTCCAGGATGTCGGTCACCTGCTCGTAGTCGGCGGCCGCATGGTCGGGGCCCAGGAAGTCCTGGGGATCGCGGGTGAACCAGGCGTCGGCGCCCTCGGCCTCGAAGGCTTCGGCCACCCGGTCGATCACCGCCTGGTCGCGCAGGGGCTCGCCGGTCTTCCTGTTGACGAACACGGTGATGGGCACGCCCCAGGCCCGCTGGCGCGACACGCACCAGTCCGGCCGGGTCTCGATCATGCCGCGCAGGCGCCGCTGGCCCGAGGCCGGGACGAAGCGGGTGTCGTCGATGGCCTGCAGGGCCGCCGCGCGCAGGCCCGTGGTTTCCATGGAGATGAACCACTGCGGCGTGTTGCGGAAGATCAGCGGCGCCTTGGAGCGCCACGAGTGGGGATAGCTGTGCTCCAGCCGGCCCGAGGCCAGCAGGGCGCCGTGTTCCACCAGGGCTTCCACCACCACCTTGTTGGCCGGGAAGTAGGCCTTGTTCTTCTTGCCCACCTCCATGACCTTCAGGCCGGCGAACAGGGGCACGTGGTCGAAGAAGGCGCCGTCGGGGCCCACGGTGTCGGGCACCGGCACGCCGTTGGCCATGCCCAGTTCCCAGTCGTCGGCGCCGTGGCCGGGGGCGATGTGGACGAAGCCCGAGCCCGTGTCCACCTCGACGAACCCGGCTTCCAGCAGCGGCACGTCGAAATCGAACCCGCCCGCGTGCAGCGGATGGCGCAGCACCGTGCCGGCCAGGTCGCGGCCCTTCAGGCGGGCGTGCACCAGGTGTTCGGTGATGCCGGCGGCGGCGCAGACCTCGCCGATCAGGGCCTCGGCCACGACGATGCGCTCGCCCGCCACGGCGGCGCCGGGGGCGTCCGTCGCCGCCACGGCGGTGGGTTCGATGACCGCGTAGTCGATGTCGGCGCCGTAGGCCACGGCCCGGTTGCCGGGCATGGTCCAGGGGGTGGTGGTCCAGATGACCACGCTGGCGCCTTCCACGGCCGCCACGGCGGCCTTGGCCACGGGGAAGCGCACGAAGATGGTGGTCGACACGTGGTCGTAGTACTCCACCTCGGCCTCGGCCAGGGCGGTCTTCTCGACGATGGACCACAGCACCGGCTTGGCGCCCTTGTAGAGCGCGCCGTTCATCAGGAACTTGCCCAGCTCGCGGGCGATCTGCGCCTCGGCGGCGAAGGTCATGGTGGTGTAGGGGTCGGCCCAGTCGCCGATCACGCCCAGGCGCTTGAACTCGTCGCGCTGGATGTCGATCCACTGGTTGGCGAACTCGCGGCACTCATGACGGAACTTGTCGATGGGCACCGCGTCCTTGTCCTTGCCGGCGTTGCGGTACTTCTCCTCGATCTTCCACTCGATGGGCAGGCCGTGGCAGTCCCAGCCGGGCACGTAGTTGGCGTCCTTGCCCATCATCTGCTGGGTGCGGTTGATGACGTCCTTCAGGATCTTGTTCATGGCCGTGCCCACGTGCAGGTGGCCGTTGGCATAGGGCGGGCCGTCGTGAAGGATGAACTTCTCGCGCCCGGCGGAAACCTCGCGCAGGCGGCGGTACAGGTTCATCTCCTCCCACCGGGCCAGGATGCCGGGCTCCTTCTGGGCCAGGCCGGCGCGCATGGGGAAGTCCGTTTTCGGCAGGAAGACGGTCGCTTTGTAGTCGATGGTCATGGGACGGTTCTTTATTCGGCGGGGGGCGTGAAGGGCGAAGGCGGACAAACCCGCGCACCGGGCCGCGCGGCGCGGCCCGACCGGCGCGGGTCAGGTAATTCGCCCAACGGGCCCGGCACCCGGGCGGCACGGCGAAACGGGGTGGGTTTCCTTGGCCATCAGGGGGCGGACTATACGGCCCCCGGCGCCGCTGGGCAAGCCAGCGGGTAAGGTCAGGGCTGGGACAGGATGCGCCGGGCCGTGTCGCCGTCGCGGGCGATCTGCGCCTTCAGGGAGTCCAGGCCGTCGAAGCGCTTTTCCGGACGGATGAAGTCCACCAGGGCGACCCGCAGGTGGCGCCCGTACAGGTCGCCGTCGAAGTCGAACAGGTGGGCTTCCAGCAGGGTGCTCTGGCCGTCGAAGGTGGGGCGGTTGCCGATGTTGGCCACGCCGTCGATCCAGTGGGTCTCGCCGCCCCGGTCGATGCCGGCGCGGATGGCGTAGACCCCCAGGCGCGGCCGGGTGTATTCGCCCATGGCCACGTTGGCCGTGGGAAAGCCGATGGTGCGGCCCCGCTGGTCGCCGTGTTCCACCCGGCCCTCGATCTCGAAATGGCGGCCCAGCACGTGGGCGGCGCCCAGGGGGTCGCCGGCGGCCAGGCAGTCGCGCACCCGGGTGGAGGAGAAGATCTCGCCCTGGCCGTCGCGCACCGCCGGCACGCAGGTGAAGCCATAACCTTCCCGCTGCCCCATGTGCAGCAGCATCTCGCTGTTGCCGCGCCGGCCGTGGCCGAACACGAAGTCATAGCCGCACACCACGTGGCTGGCGCCCAGGCCGCGCACCAGGATCTCGCAGATGAAGTCCTCGGCCGAGCGCTGCGAAAACGCCTTGTCGAAGTGCAGCGTCAGCAGGGCGTCCACGCCCAGGGCCTGGATGTGGCGGGCCTTGATGCGGAACGGGGTCAGGCGAAAGGGCGGCTGGTCGGGCTTGAACACCAGGCGCGGATGGGGTTCGAAGGTCAGCACCGTCCACGGGCGGCCGGTGTCCTGGGCGAAGCGGCCGGCCTCGGCGATCACCGCCTTGTGGCCCCGGTGCACGCCGTCGAAATTGCCGATCGCCACGGTGGCGCCGCGGATGTCGTCGGGCAGGGCGTCGAAGTGGCGGAAGATGCGCATGGGGTCGAAAGATGGGCGCCGCCCGCCCGCCGGTCAAGGGGAAAGGGGCGGCGCCGATCGGACGGACGAAAAGGCCGGGAATCAGCCCTTGGTGGGCACCATGATGGTGGCCTCGCCGTCGATGACGACCTTGTCGCCCACCAGGCACTGGGTCTTCATCTTGATGAACTTCTTCTCGGGGATCAGTTCCTCGATGGTGACGAAGGCGGTCAGGGTGTCGCCCACCCGCACCGGCGCCTTGAAGCGCAGGTTCTGGCTGACGTAGATGCAGCCCGGGCCCGGCAGGCGGGTGCCGATCAGGGTGGAGATGTAGCTGGCGCCCAGCATGCCGTGGGCGATGCGGGTCTTGAACGGCGTCGACGCGGCGAACTCGTCGTGTAGGTGCACCGGGTTGGTGTCGCCCGACACGCCGGCGAAGGCGGCGATCTCGGCGTCGGTGATGGTCTTGCCGAAGCAGGCGGACTGGCCGACCTCAAGGTCCTCGAAGTACAGGCCGTGCATCAGGGAAACGGTATCGGACATGGACGGGCTCCTGGAAAGGCGGGTGCGGCTGGCGAACGGGCGCCGCCCCGTTATGGTGCGGGTGCGATGCTGCAATGCAGCGTGCATCGCCCGATGATAGCGGTTGGGGGGTTGGCGGACAAGCGTCCGTCCGGGTGGGCCGTTATCCCGCCAGCGCGTCGATCATGGGCTGGGTGATCAGCACGATGCCGCCCCGGGACCGGCGGAACCGGCGGGCGTCGGCTTCCGGGTCGTCGCCCACCACCAGGTTGGGGGGCAGCACCACGTCGGTGTCGACGATGGTGTTCTTCAGGCGGCAGGCCCGGTTGATGGTCACCCGGGGCATGGCCACCACTCCTTCCAGCCGGCAGTAGGAATGGGTGTGGACGCCGGTGTAGAGGACCGACCGGTTGATGTTGCTGCCCGAGACGATGCAGCCGCCCGAAACCAGCGAGCTGGTGGCCGATCCGCGCCGGCCCTTTTCGTTGTGGATGAACTTGGCCGGCGGGATGATCTCGGCATGGGTCCAGATGGGCCAGTCGCGGTCATAGATGTCCAGGGCGGGCACGAAATCCGTCAGGTCGATGTTGGCTTCCCACAGGGCGTCCAGGGTGCCCACATCGCGCCAGTAGGGCTTGGCCTCGGACTCGCTCATCACGCAGGAATCGCTGAACCGGTGCGCCTTGGCGAAGCCGTCGCGCACGATGCCGGGGATGATGGTGTGGCCGAAGTCGTGGGTCGAACCCGCCTCGGCGGCGTCGCGGCGCAGCAGGTCGAACAGGAAGCGGCGCTCGAACACGTAGATGCCCATGCTGGCCAGGGCCTGGTCGGGATTGTCGGGCATGCCGGGTGGATCGGCCGGTTTCTCGAAGAAGTCGATGATGCGGTCCTGGTCGTCCACGTGCATGACGCCCAGGGCGGAGGCCTCCTTGCGCGGCACCTCGACGCAGCCGACGGTCACGTCGGCGCCCGATTCCACGTGCTGGGCCAGCATCACGGCGTAGTCCATCTTGTAGATGTGGTCGCCGGCCAGGACGATCACGTACTGGGGGTCGTGGGCCTCGATGATGTCGGCGTTCTGCATCACCGCGTCGGCGGTGCCCACGTACCACTTGTCCTCGGACACCCGCTGCGACGCCGGCAGGATGTCCAGCGACTCGTTGCGTTCCTCGCGGAAGAAGCTCCAGCCGCGCTGCAGGTGGCGGATCAGGCTGTGGGACTTGTACTGGGTCGCCACGCCGATGCGGCGGATGCCCGAATTCAGGGCGTTGGACAGGGCGAAATCAATGATCCGGCTCTTGCCGGCAAAGGCCACGGCCGGCTTGGCGCGGCGGTCGGTCAGCTCGTGCAGCCGGCTGCCCCGGCCGCCGGCCAGCACGATGGCCATGGTCTGGCTGGCGAGATGGCGGAGTTCAAGCGCGCGTTCTGACATGTGAAGTTCCCCTGGGCCGGCGGTGCGAACGGTGGCAGCGCCCCATGATAAGCGGCCCGGCGCCGATTGGGCCGTGATTGTTTGACGAATGGTGCGCCCATGAATCACCCATCCCACGCCAGCGGCACGGCGTCCGCCGCCAGGGCGCGGGTGCGGCGGGCCCGTTCGTCGGGGTCGTGGACGGCGGCCAGCACGAAGGCCGACAGGTCCGCGCCCGGGGCCAGGCGGTCGCGGGCGTGGGTCAGGACGTCGCGCTGCCCCAGGGCCCGGTGGGTCCGGCCCGTGGCCGGCACGGCGGCCAGGGGCACCGGGCGGCCGTCCACCGCCAGGGCGCCCCAGCGGCTGACGTAGGCCAGGGGCGCGTCCACCGCTTCCGGGCCCGTCCCGGCCAGGTCCGGCTGGGTGACGGTGACGCCCGCCAGGGGCCGGACGTCGTAGTTCAGGCCCAGGGCCTCGGTGGCGTGCATGCGCGCCAACTGCCGGTCGTCCAGCCAGGTGATGAAGGCGGTGGCGGTCACCCCCGGGCAGGCCATGGGCGTGGCGGGGATGGACCCATAGCGGGCCACGTGGGCCGAATGGACCATGTCCACCCCGGCCACGGCGCCCCGCACCACGGGCACGGGCCGGTCCGTGTGGCCGCCGAACTTGCGCCGAAGCTGTTCCGGCGCCTGGTTGGAGCCGCTGGCCAGCACCGGCGTGCGGCCCTTCAGGTCCACCGCGGACAGGGGCCGCACGGTGCCGTCGGGCATCAGCAGGTAGGAGGCGCCGGGGATGGCGTAGGGATAGCCGAAGGCCCGGTTCAGGGCGGCGCCGTGCGGATCGGCCGGGTCAGTCGCCATCCAGGTAGTCGGCGATGTCGATGGCGTCGATCTGCTCGGGCTCCAGGAACCGGTCGGCGTAGCGCCGGTACACCCCGCTTTTCAGGAACAGGGCGAACAGATCCGGGTCGATGTGCTGGTCCTTCTTCATGAACGACATGATGCGCAGGCTTTCGCTGAGCGTCTTGGCCGGCTTGTAGGGCCGGTCGCTGGCCGTCAGGGCCTCGAAGATGTCGGCGATGGCCATGATGCGGGCCGGAATGGACATCTGGTCGCGGGTCAGGCCCTTGGGATAGCCGGTGCCGATCATGGTTTCGTGGTGGCCGCCGGCGTATTCGGGCACGTTGGCCAGCTGGCGCGGGAACGGCAGCTGTTCCAGCATGACGATGGTCTGCACGATGTGGTCGTTGATCTTGAACCGTTCCTCGGCCGTCAGGGTGCCCTTCTGGATCAGCAGGTTGTGGATTTCGCCGAAGTTGTAGGCTTGGTCGGGCACCTTCATCTTGAAGCCGTAGTGGGAATCCCGCGGCGGCCAGTTGTGGTCCTGGCGCGGAACGATCTGGTCCGGCCGGTCGGACAGGATGGATTCCCGGTGCGGCAGGGCCGTGGGCGGCAGGTGGCGGCCGCGCTTCATCTCCTCGTAGGACAGGCCCTGGCGGTCGTCGATGGTGCGGGTCCAGCTGGTGGTGGCGGCGATGCGGCGGATGCGGTCCTGGTCCGCCTCGTTCATGAACTCGCCGCCCACGTTGCTTTTGGCGATGAAGGCGAAATCGTCGTCCAGGCGGGCCAGGGTCTTGTCGCGCTTGGCCTTCAGCTTGGCCTCGTCGCCGCCCTTCAGCAGGCCCCGCAGATAGGCGATCTCGGCCTCGTTCTTGGCCACCTCGAAGCGGGTGCGGATCTCGTGGATGCGGTTGTAGATGGTTTCCAGCTTGGTGGCCTTGTCGACCACGTATTCGGGCGTGGTGACCTTGCCGCAGTCGTGCAGCCAGGCGGCGATGTGCAGTTCGTACCAGCCGTCCTCGTCCAGGTTGAAGTCGGCGAAGGGCTGGGCGTCGCTGTTGCAGGCGGCCTCGGCCAGCATCTTGGTCAGCTCGGGCACCCGCTGGCAGTGGCCGCCGGTGTAGGGGGACTTGGCGTCGATGGCCCCGGCGATCAGCTCGATGAAGGCGTCCAGCAGGCGCCGCTGGCCGTTGATGAGCTGC
Organism: Rhodobacterales bacterium; assembly: GCA_020446745.1. Lineage (GTDB taxonomy): Bacteria > Pseudomonadota > Alphaproteobacteria > Rhodospirillales > JACKKN01 > JAGREA01. The sequence goes on from JAGREA010000332.1 coordinate 7,785, forward strand.
TGGTTGTCCAGGGCCACGGCGGCCTGCGAGGTCAGGGCCTCGATGATGGGCTGCAGGGCGGGGTCGAAGGGCACCACCTCGCCGGTGTCCGGGTCCTGGGCGTTCAGCAGCTGCAGGATGCCGATGACCGCGTTCTCGTGGTTCTTCAGAGGCACCGTCAGGAACGACTTGGAACGATAGCCCGTGCCCTCGTCGAACGACTTGGTGCCGGAAAAGTCGAAGTCCTTGGCCTGGTAGGCGTCGGGGATGTTGATGGAGGTGCCGGTCAGGGCCGCGTGGGTGGCCACGTTCTTGTGGTTGGGCTGGCCGGTGGTGGGGTCGAACATGTTCAGGGGCGCGAAGGTGATGTCGCGGCCCGTGGTGCCGCCCAGGGCGATATCCAGGGAATCCGTGCGCATGATGGCGAAGCGCAGGCGGTCGTCATCGGTGCGCAGGTAGACGGTGCCGCCGTCGGCGTTGCACAGGTCCTTGGCTTCCAGAAGGATGCGCTCGATCAGGCGGTTGGTGTCGCGCTCCGACGACAGGGCGATGCCAATCTCGATCAGTCGGCTGAACTGACCCGACGCATCCATCCCAGCGCTGGATTCCGCCCTCGACGCCATGCGTGCGCACCACCATCCGCTTCGGCGCCCCAATGGCTTCCGTCGCCGGCCCGAAGTCTCGTTCGTTCATCCGTTCAAGGCCCGTTGTGTGCTTCCCCGTGACACGCGGGCCGATAGGAAGCCTATCCGCCTTTTGGAACGAACACAACATGGGCGCGCCCGCCGCGCGGGGGGCGGCGGCCCGGCAAAACCCGGCCGGTCAGTGCCTGGTGGCCCGCGAACCCTTCAGGCGGGTCATCACCGCCGCCATGCCGTCGCGGTCCTGGTCGATGACGCCCAGGCTCACCCGGCAGTAGTCGTACAGGGCCTTGATGCGGACGGATTCCTGCAGGTGTTCCAGGTCCCGGTCCCGTTCGACGCTTTCCCGCAGGCGGTCGAATTCCCCGGGCAGGGAGTCCAGCACCTGGCGGAACGCGGCCAGGCGCCGTTCCAGGCCGTCGGGCCCGTCGGGAAGGGTGGAAAGGGGCGCGCCGCCGTCGTCCGACAGTTCGTCGACCAGGCGTTCCAGGATCTGTCTTGCCACGCTTCCGTACAGCATGGCGGCAGTCTACACGGTTCGCGCGGCCTTGACGACCCGGCCGTGCGCGGTGTCAAGTGTGGCCCGTTTCCGCGGGTTTCGCGACCCCTGCCGCCGCTCCTTGCCGGAGATCCCCATGGGCTATTCCTCGATGCGCGACTTCATGGACGACCTGGAACGCCGGGGCCTGCTGGTGCGGGTGGGCCACCCCGTTTCCCCGGTGCTGGAGATGACCGAGATCCAGACCCGCCTGATGGCCGAGGGCGGCCCGGCGGTGCTGTTCGAGCGCCCGGTGAAGGAAGACGGCACCCCCTATGGCCACCCGGTGCTGGTCAACCTGTTCGGCACCGTCGAGCGGGTGGCCCTGGGCATGGGCCGCCGGCCCGAGGAGCTGACCGAGGTGGGCGAGACCCTGGCCTTCCTGCGCCAGCCCGAGCCCCCCGGCGGCCTGCGCGAGGCCCTGGAGATGGCGCCCCTGCTGAAGACCGTGATGGCCATGAAGCCCAAGACCGTGTCCCGCGCGCCGTGCCAGGAGGTGGTGTGGACCGGCGACGACATCGACCTGGCCAAACTGCCCATCCAGACCTGCTGGCCCGGCGAGCCGGCGCCGCTGATCACCTGGCCCCTGGTGGTCACCCAGGGGCCCGACGCCGAGGCCGCCGGCGGCGACAAGCGCGACGTGTTCAACCTGGGCATCTATCGCATGCAGGTGACGGGGCGCGACCGCACCCTGATGCGCTGGCTGAAGCACCGGGGCGGGGCGCAGCAGTTCCGCCGCTGGAAGGAAAAGCGGGCCGAACCCTTCCCCGCCGCCGCCGTGATCGGCGCCGACCCGGGGACCATCCTGGCCGCCGTCACCCCGGTGCCCGACACCCTGTCCGAATACCAGTTCGCCGGCCTGCTGCGCGGCAGGAAGGTGGAACTGGTGGACTGCAAGACCGTGCCCCTGAAGGTGCCGGCCACGGCCGAGATCGTCATCGAGGGCCACGTGTCCTTGTCGGAAGAGGGGGACGAGGGCCCCTATGGCGACCACACGGGCTACTACAACGCCGTGGAGCCGTTCCCCGTGTTCCACGTGACGGCCATCACCCTGCGCCGCGATGCCGTGTACCTGTCCACCTACACGGGCCGGCCGCCGGACGAGCCCAGCGTGCTGGGCGAGGCCCTGAACGACGTGTTCGTGCCCCTGTTCCGCCAGCAGTTCCCGGAGATCGTCGACTTCTGGCTGCCGCCCGAGGCCTGCTCCTACCGGGTCGCCGTGGTGTCCATGAAGAAGGGCTACCCGGGCCACGCCAAGCGGGTGATGCTGGGCGTGTGGTCCTACCTGCGCCAGTTCATGTACACCAAGTTCGTGATCGTGGTGGACGACGACATCAACGCCCGGGACTGGAACGACGTGATGTGGGCGCTGTCCACCAACGTGGACCCGGCCCGCGACGTGACGATGGTGGAACGCACGCCCATCGACTACCTGGACTTCGCCTCGCCGGAGTCGGGTTTGGGCTCGAAGATGGGCATCGACGCCACCACCAAGCTGCCGCCGGAAACCCACCGCGACTGGGGCACCAAGATCCGCATGACCGACGACGTGATCGGCAAGGTGGACGAGATGTGGAAGGACCTGGGCCTGCCGGGCAGCGGCCGGGCGATCTGGAAGTGACTTGACGGTTGGGGCTTGTGGGACTATTTCCCGCCCACGGGTCAAGCCCCCGGCCGCTCGCGGGATGTCGCAATCCTCTGGTGAAGTGCTTGGCGTCGGACACGATCCGGCGCGGCCGTTGATCGAATCCTGTCGTGACAGGCGGTCTCCATGGCAATGCGGGCCCCATGCGATACGACCGCTTGCAACCGCGAGAGGATCGACCATGACGACTTCCGTCAAAGCCCCCACCGTCGCCCGCCCCACTGTC
>JAGREA010000333.1 GCA_020446745.1 Rhodobacterales bacterium
AGCCGCAGCGCCCCTTTTCGTTCGGGTTGCGGAACACGAAGCCGGACTCGAGCTTCTCCTCCACATAGTCCATCTCGGTGCCGATGATGAACATGGTGGCCTTGGGGTCGATCAGGATGGTGACCCCGTTCTGCTCGATCATCTCGTCGAACTCGCCCTTCTCGTCGGCGAATTCCAGGGTGTAGGACATGCCGGAGCAGCCCTTGGTCCGGACACCGATCCGGACGCCCAGGGTCTCCTTGCCGCGGCTGGCGATCAGCGCCCGCACGCGATCGGCGGCGGCATCGGTCACGGTCATCGGAGGGGGCAGCGCGTTCATCTCGGGTTCCTCGTGCACAAATGGGGATTGGACCGGAAGGGGCCTATTCGGCCGCCTCCGTCTTCCCGGCCTTCTTGCTCTTGTAGTCGGAAACGGCGGCCTTGATAGCATCCTCGGCCAGCACCGAGCAATGAATCTTGACCGGCGGCAGGGCCAGGTGCTCGGCGATTTCCGTGTTCTTGATGGCCGCCGCCTCGTCCACCGACTTGCCCTTCACCCATTCGGTGACCAGCGAGCTCGACGCAATGGCCGAACCGCAGCCGAAGGTCTTGAACTTGGCGTCCTCGATGATGCCCTCGGGGCTCACCTTGATCTGCAGCTTCATCACGTCGCCGCAGGCCGGGGCGCCCACCAGGCCGGTGCCCACGTTGTCGGACTCCTTGTCCAGGGCGCCCACGTTGCGGGGGTTCTCGTAGTGGTCGATCAGCTTGTCGCTGTAGGCCATGTCATGCTCCTTCCATGTGTTTTTTCGATGCGTGTTCAGGGCCGGGATGTTCCGGCGCTCAGTGTTCCGCCCATTCGATGGACTTCAGGTCGATCCCCTGCTGGGCCATTTCCCACAGCGGGCTCATTTCGCGCAGGCGTTCCACCTCGCCGGCGATGCGGTCCACGGCGTAGTCCACCTCCTCCTCGGTGGTGAACCGCCCCAGGCCGATGCGCAGCGACGTGTGGGCCAGTTCCTCCTCCACGCCCAGGGCGCGCAGCACGTAGGACGGCTCCAGCGAGGCCGAGGTGCAGGCCGAACCCGACGACACCGCCAGTTCCTTGATGCCCATCATCAGGCCCTCGCCCTCCACATAGGCGAACGACAGGTTCAGGTTGCCGGGCAGGCGGCGTTCCAGGTCGCCGTTCAGGTACACCTCGGGCAGGCGCTGGACGATGGTGTTGTAGAACCGGTCGCGCAGCATGCGCAGGCGCTCGGCCTCGGCCGCCATCTCCTCCTGGGCGATGGCGCAGGCCTTGCCCAAGCCCACGCACAGCGGCGTCGGCAGGGTGCCGGACCGCATGCCCCGTTCCTGCCCGCCGCCGTTGATCAGCGGCACCAGGCGCACCCGGGGGCGGCGCCGCACGTACAGCGCGCCAATGCCCATGGGGCCATAGATCTTGTGGCCCGACACCGACAGCAGGTCGATGTTCATGGCTTCCACGTCCAGCGGGATCTTGCCCACGGCCTGGGCGGCGTCGGTGTGGAAGAAGATCTTCCGTTCCCGGCACATGGCGCCGATCTCGGCGATCGGCTGGATCACGCCGATCTCGTTGTTGGCGGCCATGATGGAGACCATCAGGGTCTGGTCGGTCATGGCGTCGCGCAGGCGTTCCAGGTCGATCAGCCCGTTCTCCTCCACCGGCAGGTAGGTGATCTGGAAGCCCTCCTGCTCCAGGTGGCGGCAGGTGTCCAGGACGCACTTGTGCTCGGTGACGCAGGTGATGATGTGGCGCTTGCGGTCGCCATAGAACTTGGCCACCCCCTTGAGGGCCAGGTTGTTCGATTCCGTGGCGCCCGAGGTGAAGATCACCTCCTTCGGGTTGGCGCCGATCAGCTCGGCGATCTGGGCCCGCGCCGTCTCCACGGCGTCCTCGGACCGCCAGCCCATGGCGTGGTTGCGCGAATGCGGGTTGCCGAACCGCTCGTAGAACCACGGCAGCATGGCCTCGATCACCCGGGGATCCGTCGGAGTGGTCGCCTGATAGTCCAGGTAGATCGGCGCATTCTGGTTGGGGGTCTGCATGGTCTCTCCTCAGTGTGTTCCGGGGCCGTCGCCGCCGTCAGGCCGGCGCGGCCGTCAATCCGTCGGCGCCCAGGCGGTCGAAAACGTCGCCCCAGGCGTCGAGAAAGGCATCGATATCGGTGTCCCGCGTGGTCCAGCCCAGGCTGACGCGGATGGCCGTGGCGGCCTCGTTCCAGGCCACGCCCATGGCCTCCAGCACCCGGCTGGCCGTGACCTTGCCCGACGAGCAGGCCGAACCGGCGCTGACCGCCACCCCGGCCAGGTCCAGGGCCATCACCTGGGTCTCGCTGCTGACCCCCGGCATGGTCACGCAGGTGGTGTTGGGCAGGCGGTCGGCCGCCGCGCCGATGATCCGGGCCAGGTTCGAGCGGGCCCGCACCCCGGCTTCCAGCCGGTCGCGCAGGGCCGCCAGGCCGGCCAGGGGGGCG
>JAGREA010000334.1 GCA_020446745.1 Rhodobacterales bacterium
GCGTGACCTTCGCCTACGGCCCCCAGGCCCCGGCCCTGGCCGGCGTGACGCTGGACATCCCGGCCGGCCGCACCGTGGCCCTGGTGGGGCCCTCGGGGGCCGGCAAGACCACGGTGCTGAACCTGATTCCCCGATTCCACGACGTGGACGCCGGTGCCGTGACCATCGACGGCCAGGACGTGCGCGACGTGACCCTGGCCTCGCTGCGCGCCGCCGTGGCCCTGGTCAGCCAGGAGGTCACCCTGTTCGACGACACGGTCAGGGCCAACATCGCCTACGGCCGGGCCGGCGCCGGCGACGACGAGATCACCGCCGCCGCCCGGGCCGCCGCGGCCCACGACTTCATCACCGACCTGCCCCAGGGCTACGACACGCCGGTGGGGGAAAAGGGGGTGAAGCTTTCGGGCGGGCAGCGCCAGCGCCTGGCCATCGCCCGGGCCATGCTGAAGAACGCCCCCATCCTGCTGCTGGACGAGGCGACATCGGCCCTGGACACGGAATCGGAACGCCACGTGCAGGCCGCCCTGGACGGCCTGATGCGCGACCGCACCACCCTGGTCATCGCCCACCGCCTGTCCACGGTGCAGCACGCCGATGCCATCTGCGTCATCGACCGGGGCCGGGTGGTGGAACAGGGCGCCCACGCCGACCTGCTGGCCCGGGGCGGGGTCTACGCCCGCCTGCACGCCCTGCAGTTCGCCGAGGACGCGGATGATTCCCAGGGCGATGACTCCCAGGGCGACCGGGCGCCGGCCGCCCTGAACGGGTGAGGGGCGGGGCGTGTCACCGGTCAGGCGGATCACCCGCAGCGAAGGGTTTCAGAACGCCATCAGCCGCCTGGCCGCCGGCTACATCCGCTTCGTCTACGCCACCACCCGCTGGACGCGCGTCAACTTCGAGGTCTACGAGCGCCAGATGGCGACGGGGCAGCCCTTCGTCGCCTGCTTCTGGCACGGCCGCTTGCTGTTGATCCCCAACCTGTGGACCGGCGAGCGGCCGTTCCACATGCTGATCTCCCGCCACAGCGACGGGCGGTTCATTTCCCGCACCATCGGCCATTTCGGCCTGGACACGGTGGAAGGCTCCTCCAGCCGCGGCGGCAGCCGGGCGGTGCGCGAACTGGTGCGCCTGCTCAAGGCCGGTGCCTGCGTGGGCTTCACGCCCGACGGCCCCCGGGGGCCCCGCCAGCGGGCCGCCGACGGGGTGGCCGCCGTGGCCCGCCTGGCCGGGGTGCCCATCCTGCCGGTGTCCTATGGCACCCGGTTCCGCATCCTGGCCAACTCGTGGGACCGCTTCCTGATCCCCCTGCCGTTCGGTCGCGGCGCCTTCGTCATGGGCGATCCGGTAACCGTGCCCCCCGATGCCGACGCCGATGCCCTGGAAGCCGCCCGGCGCGCCGTTGAGGACGCCCTGAACGAGGCCACCTATGAGGCCGACCGCCTGTGCGGCGTGGCCACGGTGGAGCCGGCGCCTGCGGTGGAGCCGGCGCCGTGACCCTGACCCTCTATCGCCTGCTCACCGGCCTGGGCGGGCCGCTCATCACCCTGTACCTGCGCCGGCGCATGGCCAACGGCAAGGAGGACAGGGCCCGCTTCGGCGAGCGCCAGGGCCGCCCCGGCCTGGACCGGCCCAACGGCCCCCTGGTGTGGCTGCATGCCGCCAGCGTGGGGGAAAGCCTGTCGCTGCTGCCGCTCATCGAACGCCTGCGGGCGGCGCGGCCCGACATCACGCCCCTGGTCACCACCGGCACCGTCACCTCGGCCCGGCTGCTGGGCGAGCGCCTGCCCGAAGGGGCCCTGCACCAGTACGTGCCGGTGGACCGGCCGTCCTGGGTGCGCGCGTTCCTGGACCACTGGCGCCCCGACCTGGCCCTGTGGGCGGAATCGGAATTCTGGCCCAACCTGCTGCGGGACACGGCCGACCGGGGCGTGCCCATGGTGCTGCTGAACGGCCGCATTTCCGACCGCTCGTTCGCCACCTGGCAGAAGCAGCGCCGGCTGATCGGCGCCCTGCTGGGCGGGTTCGCCCTGTGCCTGGGCCAGACGGCGCGCGACGCCGAACGCCTGGCCGCCCTGGGGGCCCGGCGCACCGGCTGCGTGGGCAACCTGAAGGAC
>JAGREA010000335.1 GCA_020446745.1 Rhodobacterales bacterium
GGCGCCGGTCTCGGCGGCGATGGGCTCCAGCACCGCCAGGACCTTGGCCAGGCGCTCGGGCTCGTTGCCTTCCCAGTCCTTCTGCGGGGCCAGGCGGAGCCGCGCGCCGTTGGCGCCGCCGCGCAGGTCCGAACCGCGGAAGGTGCGGGCGCTGTCCCAGGCCGTGGAGACCATCTCGGCCACGCTCAGGCCGCTGCCGGCGATCTTCACCTTCACGGCGTTCACGTCATAGGCCGTGCTGCCGGCCGGCACGGGGTCCTGCCACAGCAGGTCCTCGGTGGGCGCGTCGGGGCCGATGTAGCGGCTCTTGGGGCCCATGTCGCGGTGGGTCAGCTTGAACCAGGCGCGGGCGAAGGTTTCCGAGAAGTAGTCCGGGTCCTTGTAGAACCGTTCGGAAATCTCGCGGTACGCCGGGTCCATCTTCATGGCCATGTCGGCGTCGGTCATGATGGGGTTGTGGCGCACCGAGGGATCCTCGGCATCCACCGGCTTGTCCTCTTCCTTCATGTCCACCGGTTCCCACTGCCAGGCGCCGGCGGGGCTCTTCTTCAGCTCCCACTCGTAGTTCAGCAGCAGGTGGAAGTAGCCGTTGTCCCACTGGGTCGGGTTGGTGGTCCAGGCGCCTTCCAGGCCACTGGTCACCGATTCGTTGCCCACGCCGCGGGCGGTCTTGTTCAGCCAGCCCAGGCCCTGATCTTCCACCGCGCCGGCTTCCGGCTCGGGGCCCAGCAGGGCGGCGTCACCGTTGCCGTGGCACTTGCCCACGGTGTGGCCGCCGGCCGTCAGGGCCACGGTTTCCTCGTCGTTCATGGCCATGCGGGCGAAGGTTTCCCGCACCTGGGCGCCGGTCTTCAACGGGTCCGGCTGGCCGTTCACGCCTTCCGGGTTCACGTAGATCAGGCCCATCTGCACGGCGGCCAGGGGGTTTTCCATGGACTGGGGATTGCCCACGTCCTCGTAGCGGCTGTCGGACGGCGCCAGCCATTCCTTTTCCGCGCCCCAGTAGGTGTCCTTTTCCGGGTGCCAGATGTCGTTGCGGCCGAAGGCGAAGCCGAAGGTCTTCAGACCCATGGATTCGTAGGCCACGGTGCCGGCCAGGATGATCAGGTCGGCCCAGCTGATCTTGTTGCCGTACTTCTTCTTGATCGGCCACAGCAGGCGCCGCGCCTTGTCCAGGTTGGCATTGTCGGGCCACGAGTTGATGGGCGCGAAGCGCTGGTTGCCGGTGGCGGCGCCACCGCGGCCGTCGGCGATGCGGTAGGTGCCGGCGGCGTGCCAGGCCATGCGGATCATCAGGCCGCCGTAGTGGCCCCAGTCGGCCGGCCACCAGTCCTGGCTGTCGGTCATCAGGGCCTTCAGGTCCTGCTTCAGGGCCGCCACGTCCAGGTCCTTGACCGCCTTGCGGTAGTCAAAGCCCGGGTCCATGGGGTTCGTCTTGGCATCGTGCTGGTGGAGAATGTCCAGATTGAGGGCGTTGGGCCACCAATCCATGTTGGAGGTGCCGGCGGTCGTGGTGCCGCCGTGCATGACAGGGCATTTGGCTTCGCTCATGGCTGCTTCTCTCTCATCCTGTGGTTGGGGAGGTGCGGGCGGGGCCCCCATCTCCGGAACTTCGACCGTTTCGATTGGTTCCATCTCTTGGGTGATCTGAAGATATCCCCGTGGATTGATCGAATCTAACGGATAATATTTTTAATTTTGATCGGAATTAACGATGACAGGTCGCGCGGCGTGCCTGGTCCCGCGGGCCGAACCCGACCCGGGGGCGTAGACGCCCCGTGGGCGCGAGCCGGGTCCGCCGACGGCCCACGCCCCGGCCGCCAGGGGCGACCGGTCGCGCATCCGTTTCCGATGATCTGCATGGAGGGGAGATAGGCCTGTCGGGCCAGAATTTCAATTCAAATTATATTAATTACAATGAACAAAATTGGACGTGCCTCCGACGCAGAACCTGGCCGCGCCAACCCTTCGAGGCTCGCTGTGCTCGCACCTCAGGGTGAGATTTTTCAACAAGTTAGGCCTCATGCCGAGGAGCGCAAAGGGCTCTAGCCGTATTCCACCTTGCGGATGAACACCCGCGCGGCGTTGTCGATGTTCTCGCCGATCAGCACCAGGAACC
>JAGREA010000336.1 GCA_020446745.1 Rhodobacterales bacterium
CCACGACACGGGCTGGCACCACCACCGGCGGGCCCAACTCATCTACGCCAGCCAGGGGGTGATGCGGGTGCGCACCCGCCAGGGCCTGTGGGTGGTGCCGCCCCAGCGGGCCGTGTGGATGCCGCCCCTGACCGCCCACCAGGTGCAGGTGGCCAGCCGCCGCACGGCCATGCGCCACCTGTACATCGAACCCGACGCCGCCGCCCACCTGCCCGACGGCTGCTGCGTGGTGCGGGTCAGCCCGTTGCTGCGGGAACTGATCCTGCGGGCCGCCGCCTTGCCGCCGCTGTATGACCCCGACGGCCCCGACGGGCGCCTGGTGGCGGTGATCCTGGACCAGATCGAGGGCCTGCCCGTGGCGCCCCTGCACCTGCCCGACGTGGCCGACTTCCGCCTGCGGCCCATCGCCGACGCCCTGGCCGCCGACCCGGCCGACCCCCGCACCCTGGCCGATTTCGCCATCGGCTGCGGCGCCAGCGCCCGCACCCTGGCCCGCCTGTTCCGCCGCGACACGGGCCTGACCTTTGGCCAGTGGCGCCAGCAGGCCCGCCTGCTGGCCGCCCTGACCCTGCTGGCCGAGGGCCGCCCGGTGACCACGGTGGCGCTGGACCTGGGCTACGACAGCCAAAGCGCCTTCATCGCCATGTTCCGCCGCGCCTTCGGGGTGACGCCGGGGCGGTATTTCGCCCAGGGGGAGGATCAAGTGGCGGGCTGAGGCTTGGGGGGGTGGGTCTTGAGGGGTCAGGCCAGGCGGCGCCGGCCCTTCGAGACGGCCCTGCGGGCCTCCTCAGGGCGAGGTCTTTCAATAAGTTACGCCTTCATGCTGAGGAGCGCTGAAAGCGCGTCTCGGAGCATTGTCGCCGCCGAGCCCGGTGTTTCGGCCCCGCTACCCCGCCACGATGCGCCGGTACCGGGCCGGGGTGACGCCCATGAGCTGGCGGAACCGTTCCGTCAGGTGGCTCTGGCTGGCGAAGCCGCAGGCCAGGGCGACGTCGGCCAAGGTTCCACCAGGACGGGCCAGCAGGTCGCGGGCCCTGAGTACCCGACGGCGCAGCAGATAGGCATGGGGGCTTTCGCCCATGGAGGCCCGGAACATGCGCGCGAAGTGGTATTCGCTGAGCCCCGCCACGGCGGCCAGGCCGGCCAGGGTCCAGTCGGCGTCGGGCTGGTCGTCGATGGCCTGGCGCACCCGCGCCAAGGCCGCCGGCGCCAGGCCGCCCCGGGCCGCCCGCCGCGCCGGCCGGCCGCCATAGGTGGCCATCACGTGGTGGACCGCCGCCTGGCAGGCCTCGGTGGCGGCCATGCGGTCCACGGGGTCGGCCGGGTCGCGGGGCAGGATGTGATGGCGGATCAGGGATTCCAGCCGGTCGTCGCGGAAGAAGGTCAGGTCCGCCAGCCCGGCCGAGGCCGGGTCCCAGCCGAAATCCTGGGCCGCCAGGCGGTGGAACAAGGGCACGGGCAGGTACAGGTGGAACAGCTCCACCGGGCCCTCAATGTCCCAGTCCGTGGTCACGCCGGCGGGCATCAGGCACAGGCTGCCGGGCCCGGCGCCGCCGGTCAGGTCCGTATGGTGCCCGGCGCGCCGGAACCGGCGGATGCCGGTGCCGCCCCGCACGTACAGGCTCAGGGTATGGTGGCTGGGCGCCGTGTAGCGGGTGGTGGTGCGTTCGTCGCGCAGCCAGCGGGCCGTGGACAGGGTATCGCCCAGGCCCGCCGACATGATCAGCGGCACCCGTTCGCTTTGCAGGGTGTTGAACACCGTGTGGCGGGTCAGGTCGGGGGCGGTCATAACGGGGGCAGGATACCGCCGCCCGGGGCCCCGGCGCCAGGGGCCGCCCGGGCCGGCCCCGCCTTTTGCGCAGGATTCCGATAAACGGCGCAGGCCGGTGATAGACCGCCCGGCGCGCCCGCGCTTGGATGGGGGCCCCGCCACCGCCGGAGCCCACCCGCCCGTGACCGTCGCCCTGTTCATCACCAGCGTCCTGGCCTGGGGCCTGACCTGGATCGCCATCAAGCTGCACCTGGACGCGGCGCCCATCATGGTCAGCCTGTGCTACCGCTTCGTCATCGCCGCCGTGGTGCTGGCCCTGGTGCTGGCCGCCACCGGGCGCCTGCGGCCCATGGCCTGGCGCCACCAGCCCTGGCTGGTGCTGCAGGGCGTGGCCCTGTTCGGCGCCAACTACGTGCTGGTCTACAACGGCAGCGCCCTGGTGGTCAGCGGCCTGGTGGCCCTGCTGTTCTCGTCGGCCACCCTGTTCAATCCCGTCAACGCCTGGATCTTCTTCGGCCAGCGGCCCCAGCCCCGGGTGGTGGCGGGGGCCGCCCTGGGCATGGCCGGCATCGCCACCCTGTTCCGCCACGACCTGATGGCCCTGGACCTGGGCGACGGCGGCGCCCTGGCCGGGCCCCTGCTGGGTGCCGCCCTGGTGCTGGCCGGCACCTACGTGTTTTCCCTGGGCAACATGGTGTCCATGCGCAACACCCGCGAGGGGCTGGACCTGCCCAACGCGGTGCTGTGGGCCATGGGCTACGGCGCCGTGATCCAGGCCGCCCTGGCCGCCGCCCGGGGCCTGGACTTCCACTTCACCGTCACGCCGGTCACCCTGGGCAGCCTGCTGTACCTGGCCCTGCCCGGCACCATCGTCGGCTTCCTGGCCTACCTGTCGCTGGTGCAGCGGGTGGGGGCCGGGCGGGCGGCCTATGTGACCGTGCTGTACCCGGTGGTGGCCCTGGTGGTGTCGGTGCTGGTGGAAGGCTATGCCTGGACCCTGGAATCGACCCTGGGCCTGGCCCTGGTGATGGCCGGCAACCTGGTGATCTTCGGCCGGTTGCCCAGGCATCGCACGCCCGCCTGAGTTCCCCCTGGCACATCCTCCATCAGGTGGATAGACTGCACTTCGTATCGGAAGCGGAACGGAGTATCCGGCGCGTGACCTCCCTCTATGCGCACGTCCAGGCCCTGGCGGAAACGCGCGGCGACGCCCCGGCGATCCTGCACCTGCACCCCGGCGGCCGGGTGGACACGGCCACCGTGGCCCAGGTGGCGGAACAGGCCCGGCGGTTCGCCGCCTTCCTGTCGCGGGAGGCGCCGGACGCCGGGGTGATCCCCCTTTACATCGGCAAGTCGGCATCGGGCATCGCCGCCATGCTGGGCTGCCTGGGCGCCGGCAAGATGTTCGCCGTGCTGAA
>JAGREA010000041.1 GCA_020446745.1 Rhodobacterales bacterium
GATTCCAGCGGACAAGCGGCCCACCGCCTCCAACTTGCGAGCGTGAAAGAGCTGCGCCTCCAAGCCCTTGCGGTCACTCACGTCCTCGACCACGACGATCACGAACTTGCCGATGATGGCCAGCACCAGGTCCTTGGCCGTGACCCCGGTGGGCAGGGCGCCATCGACCCGCACCAGCATGTTGCGGGCCGGCTTCTGCAGCAGGGTCTGGGTGGCCAGCACGTGTTCGACTTCCGACGTGCCGATGCCGAAGGCCAGGGCCCCGAAGGCGCCGTGGGTGGCCGTGTGGCTGTCGCCGCAGACGATGGTCGTGCCCGGCAGGGTGAAGCCCTGTTCCGGACCGATGATGTGGACGATGCCCTGGCGCACGTCGTCCATGCCGTAATAGGGCACGCCGAAATCGCGGGCGTTGGTTTCCAGGGCCTGCACCTGGATGCGGCTTTCCTCGTCGGCGATGCCGGCGGCGCGGTCGGTGGTGGGCACGTTGTGGTCGGCCACGGCCAGGGTCTGGTCCGGCCGGCGCACCTGGCGGCCCGCCGTGCGCAGCCCCTCGAAGGCCTGCGGGCTGGTCACCTCGTGCACCAGGTGGCGGTCGATGTAGATCAGGCAGGTGCCGTCGTCCTGGCGTTCCACCAGGTGGGCGTCCCAGATCTTGTCGAAAAGCGTGCGCGGCTGCGCCATGGCCTGTCCTCCCAGGGGACCGGACCGGACGCGGGCGTGGATCGTCCCGCCGCCGGACCGGCTACGGTCGTCGTCAACGCGAAACGGCGCCCGTCAAGGAAACGGGCGCCGCGCCGGAACCTCAGCCCTCGGCCTGGGCCTTGCGATCGCGCTTGTTCTTCTTGCGGCTGGTCTTGGCCTTGGCGCCCTTGGCCTCGCCGGCGGCCACCTTGTCGGCGGCGGTCAGCTTGGCCGAGTAGCCGTCGGTCTTCTCGGCGATGCGCGCCGACTTGCCGGTGCGGCCCCGCAGGTAGTACAGCTTGGCCCGGCGCACGTCGCCGCGGCGCACCACGTCGATGCTGTCCACGTTGGGCGAATGCAGGGGGAAGATGCGCTCCACGCCCTCGCCGTAGGACAGCTTGCGCACCGTGAAGGAGGAGTTGAGGCCGGCGTTGCGCCGGGCGATGCAGACGCCCTCGAACGCCTGCAGGCGCTCGCGGCTGCCCTCGATCACCTTCACGTTCACCCGCAGGGTATCCCCCGGGGCGAATTCCGGGCGGGCCCGCTGGGCGGTCAGCTTCTCCAGCTGTTCGGCCTCGATCCGCTCGATTTCGTTCATCGTGTTCATCGTTCCGTTCCTTCGTTCAACATGGCCGGCCCCACCGGGACCGGTCACCCGTCCGTCTTGCGGTTTTGCCGGTACCGGTCCCAAAGGTCCGGGCGGCGGTCCCGCGTCACCTGTTCGGCCTGGTCCTGGCGCCAGGCCCGAATGCGTTCGTGGTGCCCCGACAGCAGAACCTCGGGCACCGCCCGGCCGCGCCATTCCTGGGGCCGGGTATAGTGCGGGTACTCCAGGAGCCCCCGCTCGAAACTGTCCTCCTGGTGCGACTCCGCCTTGCCCATGATGCCGGGCAGCAGGCGCACGCAGGCGTCGATCAGGGCCAGGGCCGCGGGCTCGCCGCCCGACAGCACGAAATCGCCCAAGCTCACTTCCAGCGGACGGCGGGCCTGCAGCAGCCGTTCGTCCACCCCTTCGTAGCGGCCGCACAGGACCACCGCGCCGGGGCCGGCGGCCAACCCGCGGACCCGTTCCTGGGTCAGGGGCTCGCCGCGCGGGCTGAGGTAGATCAGCGGCCGGGCATCCCCGGCGCCATCCACCCCGTCTTCCATCACCGACGCGATCGCCGCGTCGACCACATCGGGCCGCATCACCATGCCGGCCCCGCCGCCAAAAGGCGTGTCGTCCACGGTGCGGTGTTTATCGCGCGCGAAGTCGCGAATGTCCACCGTTTCCAGGCGCCACAGGGCCCGCTCCAGCCCCTGTCCCGCCAGCGACTGACCCAGCGGCCCCGGGAACATGTCCGGAAACAGGGTCAGCACCGTGGCCGTCCAGATCCCCGGCGTTTCGCTGCTCACGCCGGGTCTCCCTCAACCTCTTCCGTCCCGCCCCCGTCCTCGCCATGCGCCGTCGCATGGGCCTCGGGCGGTGCCGGCTCCAGCAGGCCCGGCGGCGGGTCGATCACCACCCGGCCGCCGGCCAGATCCACCACCGGCACGGCGGCCCGGGTGAAGGGCACCATCAGGGTGCCGTCCGGTCCGCCGCCCAGGTCCAGAACCGGTCCCGCGCCATGGTCCACCACGTCGCGTATCCGGCCCAGGGGCCTGCCGTCCGTCCGTTCCGCCCGCAGACCGATCAGGTCCGCGTTGTAGAACGTGTCCTCTTCGGGCGCCGGCAGGGCCGACCGGGGCACCAGCAGGTGGAACCCCTTCAGGCCCTCGGCGGCCGTGCGGTCCATCACCCCGGCCACCCGCGCCACCACCACGTCCGGCACCCTGCCGCCGGCCGGGCCGACCACCGTGAAGGTCCGTTCCGGCCCCCCCGGCTGGTCCACCACCGGGCCGTAGGCGCCGATGTCGGACGGATCCCCGGTGAAGGTCTTCACCTTCACCTCGCCGCGCAGGCCGCGGGCGCCGGTGACGACACCCAGGCACACGTAACCCGGCGGTTCGGCGCGGCGGCGACCGGCCATGGCCCGTCAGGCGGCCGGCCGTCAGCCGGCGGCCTGC
>JAGREA010000337.1 GCA_020446745.1 Rhodobacterales bacterium
CAGGGCCTGGGGCCCGGGGCGCAGGCGCAGTTCCGTGGCCCGGCCGGGGCGGTACCATCCGTCCCAGGCGGCGGTGACGCCGGGGGCGGGCGCGTCGGCCGCCCCGGCGCCGCCCGGCCACAAAACGACGCACAGGAAAAGGGCGCCGGCGCCCGGCGCGCGGCGCCCCCGGGATGGATCGCCGGACGTCGGCAAGCCCCTACTGGATCGCAAGGTTCAGCGCGATGACCGCGCGGGCCGTGGTCAGGGGCTTGATGCCCTCCCACCAGCGGCTGGAGTAGGGGTTGATCCACGAGCCGTCGGTCTTGTCCTGCATGGACAGCAGCTTGGTGGCCAGTTCGTTGCGCCAGTTGTGGGTGGCGCCCTTGGAATCGGTCACCGTGGTCTCGCCCATGGCCGACATCACCTTGGCGAAGGCGGCGTAGTAGTAGAACAGGCCCTGTTTCTTCTTGGCCCCCGGATTGTCGTCCAGGGTGTAGTGGTCCAGCATCCACGACCAGGCGGCCTGGATGCGCGGATCGTTGCGGTCCACCCCGGCGTAGATCAGGCTGATCAGGCCGGCGGCGGTCATGGCGCCGTAGGAGCCGGTGCCGCCGTGGGGGCTGTAGCCGGGCATGTAGGTGAAGCCGCCGTCGTTGGCGGCCCAGGGCTGGTCGTTGCTTTCGCTGCGGTTCTGGGACCGCGACACGAACGACAGGGCCTTTTTCCACACCGGATCGTCGGCCGCCACGCCGGCGGCGCGCAGGGCCTCCAGGGCGTAGTACATGTTCGACAGGTCGGGCCGCTCGTCGCCGCCGTACCCCACGCCGCCATAGTACTTGTGGTCGGGTTCATAGCCGTCGTCCTCGTCGATCTGCAGGCCGCGCAGGTACTTCGAGGCGTTGTCGATGGTTTCCCCATAGGCCGGGTTGCCGGTGGCCCGCAGGGCGAAGATGGCGGTGGCCGTGTTGTAGTTGCCGTTCTTCACGCTTTCGCTGATGGCCCCGTCCTTGCGCACGTTGTACAGCAGGAACTGCACCGGCTGGGTGATGAAGGCGCCGTCGGATTCCGCATAGCCCCGGTGGGCGGTCAGGAAGGCCCGCAGCGCCAGGGCGGTGACGCCCACGGAGTTGGCCCACGAGCCGTCCTCCTTCATGGTCTGGCGCAGGAAGTGCAGGCCGTCGTCCACGGCCCGCTTGGCCTGCTCGCGCAGGGCCGGGTCCATGGGTTGGTCGTCGGCCATGGCGACGCTTGGCAGGGCCAGCAGGCCGGCAACCAGCAGGGTCCGAAGGGCTTTGATCATCTGGGCTCTCCCACAGGTGGTTCGGTCGGGGTGCGCCTGCCGCGCGCCAACAGCCCCAGCAGGGCCCCGGCGACGAGGTAGACGGCGAACAGGGTCCGTTCGGGCGGGTAGCCGTAGGGCAGGGTGCTCAACGGCGTGATCACATAAAACCACTGGCTGCTCAGGTAGTCCACCTGGGCCAGCACGGAAAGGAACGACAGGGGGCTGACGGCCACCGACCAGTCCGTGGGCGGGGCCCAGGGCGCCAGGGCCTCGGCCAGGGGGCCCATCCACACCGGCGCGGCGCAGGCCAGGGCGAACAGCACCGCCACCGGGGCCGCGCCGTGGCGCGGGTCGCGGGGCGACAGGGCGCGGCGCGCCGCCAGCAGCAGGAAGGCCAGCACGGCCACGCCGCCGGCCAGGTGGGCCAGGATGATGGGCGTCACCGCCCCCGGCCCGGCCACCACGATCGCCGGTACCGCGGCCAGGGCGGTGCCCAGGGGCCGCAGCGCCAGGTCGCGCAGGCTGCCCGATTCCGGGAAGGGGTCGAACAGGGCGGCGGTCAGCACGGCGGCGGCGGCCAGGATCACCAGCAGCGA
>JAGREA010000338.1 GCA_020446745.1 Rhodobacterales bacterium
GGCCCGGGGCTGGGCGCGGCCCGAATCGCCGATCACCCGGCCGTTGGGGTCCACGTAGACCAGCACCACCCGGTCGTCGGGGCGCAGGATGCGCACCTCGTACACATAGCCTTCGCTGGACTGGTCGCTCTTGCGGATGTGGGTGCCCAGCACCCGGCCCTGGTAGCGCGGATTCTGCTGCAGGCGCTGCAGGGCGCTGGACAGGGAATCCTGCGCCACGGCCGGCGCCGGGGCAACGGGTGCCGCCAGGGCCAGAACCAGGGCGGCCAGGGCCGCGCGAAGGGTGGAACGGATGCTCATGCGGGCCAGTTTACTCCAGCCGCCTGAAGAAGGAATGCCGCTGTCGTTAGGGGATTTTAAGGCGGCTTAAAACGGCCTAACCGGCCCGGCATACGAATTCAAGCGCGACCCGTCCAAACTTCCAACCATCAACAGTTCGACGTGCTGAACCCAACGGGAGACCGGATATGCGCAAGACCCTGATCAAGACCGCCCTGACGACCACCCTGGCCATCGGCGCCCTGACCATGGGAACCCTGGCCCAGCCCACCACCGCCCAGGCCCGCGACGGCTGGGGCGCCGTCCGCTGGGATCCGGCGCCGCGCCACCAGGTCCGGCCGGACAACCGCGTGCACGATTCCATCACCGTCACCCTGGACCGCCGGGTGAAGAACGAGACCCTGCCGCTGCGCCACCTGCTGGGCCTGGGTGCGGACTACAACGGCTACCGCATCGACCGGGTGATCGTCACCACCCAGAACCGCGGCAAGGGCCGCGCCATCCTGAACCTGATGTCCGACCGCGACGTGGTCGACCGGGCCCGGGTGGGCCGCGACGACCGCGTGGTCCTGTCGCTGCCCGACGGCGACAAGGTGCTGGGCCGCGACCTGAACACCCTGCGCCTGGCCGTGGACGGCAACACCCGCATCCGCGACATCACCGTGCACCTGAGCCACCGGGCCGCCCGCCCGCACCGGGTGGACGGCTTCACCTTCTACTTCCCGTGGTCCCACGACCGGGGCATCGACCGCACGGGCAACCGGTAACCGAAAACCGTCCCTGATCCGTCCATAGCCCTTCCCCAGGGAAACCTGCCTCAAGGGAACCGGGCATCGAGGAGACCGACCATGTCGACCATCATGAAACGCCTGACCGCCGCCACCGTCGCCGCCGCCATGGCCACGGGCCTGGTCGCCACCGCGGCCGTCCCCGCCGCCCAGGCGGATCCGGGACGCCACTGGAACAAGAAGCCCCGCACGGTGGTGATCCACCGCACGGAACGCCGGGTGGTGAAGCACGTTCACGTGTACCGCCCGGCGCCCCCGCCGCCGCCCTACCGCCCCTACCGGGTGCGCCAGACCTATGCCTACCCCACGGCCAACGGCCAGTTGCTGGGCGGGCTGCTGGGCGCCGCCCTGGGCGGCCTGGCCGGCAGCCAGATCGGCAAGGGCGACGGCCGCACCGCCGCCATCATCGGCGGCGTGGTCCTGGGCGGCCTGGTGGGCGGCTCCATCGGCGACACCATGGACCGCGTGGACCAGGCCCAGACCAGCCGGGTGCTGGAAACCAGCCCCACCGGCACCGCCGTGTCGTGGGTCAACCCCGACACCGGGGCCAACTACACGGTGACGCCCACCCAGACCTACCGCCTGAACGGCCAGGACTGCCGCGACTTCACCACCTGGGGCGTCA
>JAGREA010000339.1 GCA_020446745.1 Rhodobacterales bacterium
CCCCGGGCCGAGCGCCTGGCCTGGATTTCCGGCTTCACCGGTTCGGCCGGCCTGGCCCTGGTGACGGCCGAAGCGGCGGTGCTGTTCGTCGACGGCCGCTACACCCTGCAGGCCGCCGCCCAGGCCGACGGCGCCCTGTGGACCGTGCGCCACCTGGTGGACGAACCGGCCACCGACTGGATGGCCGCCAACCTGCCGGCCGGGGCGCGCCTGGGCCATGACCCCTGGCTGCACCCGCCGGCCACGATCTCGCGCTACGCCGCCGCCTGCGCCCGGGCCGGGGCCGAACTGGTGGCCGTGGAGACCAACCCCCTGGACGCCGTGTGGGACGACCAGCCGCCGCCCCCCCTGGCCCCGGTGACCCTGCACCCGGCCGCCTTCACCGGCCGCGACGAGGCCGACAAGCGCCGCGACGTGGCCGCCGACCTGGCGGCCCGGAACGAGGACGCGGCGGTGCTGACCGCCCCCGATTCCATCGCCTGGCTGCTGAACCTGCGCGGCGGCGACGTGCCCTGCACCCCCGTGGCCCTGGCCTTCGCCGTGCTGCACGCCGACGCCAGCCTGGACCTGTTCATGGACGCCCGGAAGCTGCTGCCCGTGGCCGCCGCCACCCTGGGCGAGGGCGTGCGCATCGCCGCGCCGGAGGACCTGGGCCCAGCCCTGGATTCCCTGGGCGCCGCCCAGCGCACCGTGCGGGTGGATGCCGACGCCAGTCCGGCCTGGGTGCTGGACCGCCTGAACGCCGCCGGGGCCACCGTGGCAAGGGGGCCGGACCCCTGCCTGATGCCCCGGGCCTGCAAGAACGCCGCCGAGCGCGACGGCACCCGGGCCGCCCACCGCCGCGACGGCGCCGCCCTGTCGCGCTTCCTGGCCTGGCTGGACGCCACGGCGCCGGGCGGCGCGGTGACCGAGATGGCCGCCGCCGAGCGCCTGCTGGACTGCCGCCGCGACAACGCCCACTTCCGGGGCCTCAGCTTCGACACCATCGCCGGGTCGGGGCCCAACGGGGCCATCGTCCACTACCGGGTGACCCCGGCCACGGACCGCCACCTGGCCGACGGCGACCTGTTCCTGGTGGACAGCGGCGGCCAGTACCTGGACGGCACCACCGACGTGACCCGCACCGTGGCCGTGGGCGCCCCCGGGGCCGAGCAGCGCGACCGCTTCACCCGGGTGCTGAAGGGCCACATCGCCCTGGCCACGGCGCGCTTCCCCCTGGGCACCACGGGCTCGCAGCTGGACGCCCTGGCGCGCCGGCCCCTGTGGGCGGCGGGCCTGGACTTCGACCACGGCACCGGCCACGGGGTGGGCAGCTACCTGAGCGTCCACGAAGGCCCGCACCGCATCTCCAAGGTGCCCAACCGGGTGGCCCTGAAGCCGGGCATGATCGTATCCAACGAACCGGGCTACTACCGCACCGGGGCCTACGGCATCCGCATCGAGAACCTGGTGATGGTGGTGGAATCGCCCGATCCCGCCGACACTGGCAGGGACGGCACTGGCAGGGACGGCACTGGCAGGGACGGCACTGGCAAGGACAGGACTGGCGACAACAGGCCCATGCTGGCCTTCGAGACCCTGACCCTGGCCCCCATCGACCGCCGGCTGGTGGACCCCGCCCTGCTGGACGCCGACGAGACGGCCTGGCTGAACGCCTACCACGCCCGGGTGTTCGATACCCTGTCGCCCCAGGTGGACGGCGCCACCCGCGACTGGCTGGCGGCCATGACCGCGCCCCTCTGACCGGTCCCCGACCGCCCCCGGGGACACGCCGCGCGCCCACGCATGGCGCGAGAACCTGGACAAGGATTCCCCTGCTGCTTATTGTTTGCACACAGAACAAATGAACACCAGCCGGGGGTAGGCAACGTGAAAGCACAGACGGCGCGGGGGCGCGGACCCGATTATGTGGCCGACGACATCGATTACGACGTCCTGCCCGACCTGCTGGGCTATCACCTGCGGCGGGCCCAGGTGTCGGTGTTCGGCGGCTTCAGCCAGGCCATCGCCGGCCAGAACCTGACCCCCGGCCAGTTCGGCGTGCTGGTGCTGATCGGCGCCAACGCGGGGCTCAGCCAGTCGGCCTTGGCCCGCGCCGTGGGCATCGAGCGATCCACCATGGTGGCCGCCATCGACGGCCTGGAAAGCCGCGGCCTGGTCGAGCGGCGGCCGTCCACCGTGGATCGGCGGTCCAATGCCCTGGTCCTGTCGGCCAAGGGCAAGTCCCTGGTCAACAAGGCCAAGGCCCGGGTGAAGGCCCACGAGGACGAAGCCTTCGGCATGCTGGACGCGGCCGAGCGGGCCACCCTGATGGACCTGCTGTACCGGGTGTGGCGCGGCCCGGCCGGAACCTGACGCCACGCCGCCGGCCCCCGCCCGCCC
>JAGREA010000340.1 GCA_020446745.1 Rhodobacterales bacterium
CGGCCCGGCGGGCCTCGGCCACCGAGCCCACCTGGACCAGGGTGACGATCCCCGCCGCCCTGGCCCGGGCGATGACCGGCGCGAAATCGCCCCAGAACAGGGACAGCACGGCCGGCTTTTCCTCCAGCACCACGGCCACCTGGGCCTCGAAGCCGTCGGGGCCGGGGCCCTTGGGTACCAGGTTGATGCCGAAGGGGCGGTCCGTCAGGGACCGGGTCCGGCGGATCCAGTCGCGGATGTCGGCGGCGCCGCGGCGGATGCCCCCCAGGTGCCCCAGGCCGCCGGCGTTGCTCACCGCGGCGGTCAGCTCGGGGCCGGCGACGCCGCCCATGCCGGCCTGGAACAGGGGGATGTCGATGCCGCACAGGGCGGATAGGGGATGGTCCATGGGGCAACTCCGGTTCGGGGGGCTTGCCGCCACCCTAGCCCGTCGGATACATTCATAAAACAGAATTAAAAAGATAAAAACGTTCTGAATAGGAGATATATATGCACGGCCTGGACCTGAACGCCCTGGAGATCTTCCGCACCGTGGTGGCCGAGGGCGGGGTGTCGCGGGCGGCGGCGCGCCTGAACCGGGTGCAGTCCAACGTGTCCACCCGCATCCGCCAGTTGGAGGACCGCCTGGGCACGCCCCTGTTCGTGCGCCAGGGGCGGGGGCTGACCCTGACCCCCGACGGCCACCTGCTGCTGGGCTATGCGGACCGCCTGCTGCGCCTGTCGGAGGAGGCGGCGGACGCCCTGGCCTCGGACCGGCCCCGGGGGGTGCTGCGCCTGGGCGCCATGGAAAGCACGGCGGCGGCCCGCCTGCCCGACATCCTGGCCCGCTACCACGACGCCCACCCCGACGTGGACATGGCGCTGGAAACGGGCACGGCGGCGGCGGTGCTGGAGCGCCTGCGGGGCCACGAGGTGGAGGCCGCCCTGGTGGCCGAGCCCATTCCGTTCCGCGACCTGGAGGCCCGGCCCGTGTTCACGGAATCCCTGGTCCTGGTGGCGCCCGAGGACTATCCGCCCCTGGACGATCCCCGGGCCCTGGACGGCCGCACGGTGATCGCCTTCGAGGACGGCTGCGCCTACCGGGCCCACCTGGAAGGCTGGCTGCGGGACGGCGGCGTGCGCCCGGGGGGCTTCATGGCCGTCAGCTCCTACCTGGCCATCTTCGCCTGCGTGGCCGCCGGCACGGGCTATGCGGTGGTGCCGGCGTCGGTGCTGGCCATGGTGTCGGCCAAGGGCCGGTTCCGCCGCCATCCCCTGCCCGGGCCCCTGGCCGCCATCCGCACCCTGCTGGTGTGGCGGGCCGGGCCCCTGTCGCCCCGCCTGGCGGCCCTGCGGGATTTGATGCCGGCCCTTCCCACACCGTAAGGGCCGGCTGCTGCCGGCCCTTCGGTTCCGCGTTCTTGGGGGGGTGGGACTTAGAAGAGCTTGACCTTCTTGAAGGCCTTGCCGATGGCCTTGCCGGCCTTCTTGGCGCCCTTGCCGATGGTCTTGGAGACCTTCTTGGTGGTGTTGCCGATCTTCTTGCCGGTGTTCTTC
>JAGREA010000341.1 GCA_020446745.1 Rhodobacterales bacterium
AACCCCCACATCGCCCCCTGCGTGGTCTCGCAGGTGGACGGCGACCGGATCGCCGTGGCCGAAACCTGGGACCTGATCACGCCCACCGAGACCATGGGCCGGCGCTTCGCCCAGTGCTCGGTGTGGTTCAACACCCAGGTGGGGGCCAAACGGGGGCCCTATGACCTGACGCCCCGGTTCGATCCCGCCGCGCCGCTGACGCCCGACAACCAGCGGCCCATCAACACCGGCCTGTTCGTGTTCCGCCCGGCGGCCCACAACGCCTTTCTGTCGGAAGTCTATTTGAAGGGCTATGACGACGCCGACGACGGCTCGTTCGAACAGAAGTGGCTGTCCTATGAATTCCAGGCCCAGGACGTGGTCACCTACATCGACCGGCGCTTCAACATGACCTGGGGGGAATATGCGGCGCTCCATTATCCGTTCCTGTTCGACCAGGCCTTCGTCAGCGCCCACCCCCGGGTGGCGGCCCAATGCGTCAACACCTACTACCACAACACCTTCTTCTGCCATTTCGCCGGCTACCGCGCGCACTCCATCACCAAGGGGCTGCTGAAGGTGGTGTCGCAGGACAAGGAACACGTGCTGCAGTACCTGGCGCCGGACTTCTGGCGCGACCGCCACGCCATCTTCCGGGGCTTCGACCGTGGCTGAATCCCTGGGCCAGATCCTGGACCGGCTCCAGGCCTCGGGCGGCGAGGTGGCCGACCAGGGAGTCGGCGCCCTGCTGGCCCTGGCCAGCCGCAACCCGCAACGCCTGTTCCAGATGGCCCGCCACCTGGACCGGGACCCGGCCACGCCGGATTCGGACCTGCGCCTGGCCATGCTGCTGGCCCTGGTGATCATGCTGGACGACCCGGGGCTGGTGGCGGCCCTGGATGACCGCCTGGCGGCCCGCAACCCGGCGGACCTGTGGCCCCTGCGCGTGCTGTCCAAGGCCGCCTGGATCCGCGGCCGGCCGGACGCGGCCCTGGCCTGGCAGCGCCGGGCCATCGAGATGTTTCCCCAGGCCGCCCGGCCGCCCCTGGAGCTGGCCGCCCTGCGCTTCGCCACCGGCGACGTGGACGGCGCCCTGGACCTGATGGGCCGCACCCTGCCCCGGGTGAAGGGCGGCGGCTTCGTCGGCCTGCGCGATGCCCAGCAGGACCGCATGGACAGCCTGCGGGACGCCATGGCCCAGGGCCGCGATGCCGGCGACCGCGATCTGGTGGGCTGGCCCGGCCGCTACCTGGAGCCGGAAAGCGTGGTCCCCATGTGGACCGACCACGACCGGGACTGCGGCCGCGACAACACCTTCCGCACCGTCGCCGCCTACACCAACACGGTGATGTTCGACGCCATTGCCGGCCACCTGAAGGCGGACCCGGGGATCACGGCGGTGATCAACTTCGGCACCGGCTGCGGCCGGCGGGAGTGGGAGATCGCGCCCACGTTCCCCCAGGTGACCTGGATCGGCTACGACTTCTCGCCCCTGGCCACGGACATGAACCGCCAGGCCTTCCAGCGCCCCAACCTGCGCTTCGACGACGACCTGGACGAAGCCCTGGCCGCCGCCACGGCGACGGGAGGCCGTGTGCTGCTGGCCCACTGCCGCACCGCCGACGTGATGCTGCCCGCCGCCCTGCGCCGGGTCTATGCCGCCTGCCGCAAGGCCGGGGTGGCGCGCATCGTCACCGGGGAATACTTCTGCCCCTCCATCGAGACCCTGAACTACCCGGACTTCCGGGCCGAGACCGCCGACACGGTGTACTGGGACGGCATCCTGGTGATGCACAACTACGCCCGCATGCTGCCGTCGGAAGGCTACGCCCTGGTGGCCGACGCCTACCACCCCGTCCCCCTGCCCCACAACGACCACGGCTTGCAGGAGGCCCTGCTGATCCGCCTGACCGACGCGGTGCCGTTGCCGTGACCGACCTGGCGCGGCGCCTGAGCGGGCTGCTCGACGCCTTCCGCGCCGATCCCACGGACTACGAGACCAACGCCCGCCTGGGGGCCCTGATGTTCCGCGTGCGGCGCTATCAGATGGCCGCCGAGCCCCACATCCGAACGGCGCTGAAGGCCGGGCGGCGCGATGACCTGACCCCGGTGCTGCTGGACGCCCTGGCCCACATCCACCTGCTGAAGGGCGACCCCGAGGGGGCGGTCGACGTCCTGGCCCGGGCCCGCGACCAGTTCCCCGACCTGGCCGATCTGGCCTACCGCCACGGCGACGCCCTGTTCCGCGCCGGCCGGTGGGACGACGCCATGGCCCTGTGGGCCCAATCCAACAAGGCCCTGCTGGACCGGGCCGGCGACCCGCCGGTGTTCCGCCTGGAACCCTGGGAAGTCACCTGCCGGTTCTTCGGCGAGCAGGCGGCGAAGATCGACCTGTTCCTGAAGGCCCGCGCCCTGGGCCTGCTGCCGGCAGGCCGGGCCCACCTGCTGGCGCCGCCGGACCGGGTGGCCAATTCCCACCTGATGACCCATTGGCGCGCCCACCTGTCCCTGGCCGAAACGCCCGCCGACCTGCCGGCCGCCGCCACGCCCCTGTACCTGGACTACATCCCCCTGCCCGACGGCCGGGTGCTGCACCGGGACTACGCCCACCACGCCGTGCAGGGGATGTGGGAGGCGGCCGGCCGCGCCCCCCTGCTGACCGCGACCGACGACCCCCGGGCCGCCGCCGGCCTGCCCGCCGACGCCTGGTGGGTGGCGCTGCACCTGCGCGAGCCCGGCTTCTTCGACGAGGACGAGCCCTGGAACCAGAACGTCCACCGCAACGCCGCCATCGCCGACTACGCCCCCGCCATCCGCGCGGTGACGGACCGGGGCGGCTGGGTGGTGCGCCTGGGCGATCCCTCCATGGCCCCCCTGCCGCCCGCCGAGCGGGTCATCGACTACGCCCACGCCGCCTGGCGCTCGGCCCGCCTGGACGTGGACCTGATCGCCGGGGCGCGGCTCTACGTGGGCATGGCCTCGGGCCCCACCAGCACGGCCACGGCCTTCGGCGTGCCGGTGCTGGGCACCAACTGGATCCACCTGGGCCCCTGGCCCCTGGGGCGCGATGCCATGGTCCTGCCCAAGCGCCTGCGCGACAGGGCCACCGGGCGCATCCTCACCCTGGCCGAATGCCTGCAACCGCCGCGCCTGGGCGCCCTGGAACCGCGCCTGTTCGAGCGCCTGGGCCTGGACGTGCTGGACAACGACCCGGACGACATCGCCGACGCCGTGGCCGAAATGCTGGACGGCCCCGCGCCCGACCCCGACAACGCCCGCCGCCAGGCCGCCTTCCGGGCCCAGGGCGACCCCCTGGGCGTGGGCCCGCCGCCCCGCTGCGGCGCCGCTTTCCTGCGCCGCCATCCTGGGGTATTAGGAGCCCTGCCATGACCAACACCATCCGCCAGTCCGCCAGCGCCGACCAGGTCCTCAACGCCCCGCCGGCCACCGTGTTCCCCCTGCTGTGCCCGGTGCGCGAGGCCGAATGGGTGCCCGGCTGGACCGTCCGCATGATCCACAGCGCCAGCGGCCTGGCCGAGCCCGGCGCTGTGTTCGCCACCGCCAGCTCCACCACCCGCCCCGATGGCGGGGCGGAGGAGGAAGTGTGGATCATTTCCCGCCACGAGGCGCCGCGCATCGTCGCCTTCGTCAAGACCCTGCCCGGCGCCTACATCGCCCGCTACGAGATCACCCTGGCGCCGGAAGGCGACGGCCACACCCGCGCCACCTGGTTCCAGGAGATCACCGCCCTGTCGCCCCAGGGCGCGGCGCTGCTGACCGACGCCTGGCCGGCCGCCTTCCGCGCCACCGTGGGCCACCTGGAAACCCTGCTGAACGCCTTCCTGGCCCGGGCGGATTAACCATTTCTTTTCCTGTGCATGGTGATCATGCCGGGGTCTAGACACTGGACTCCAGACCGTGACCCAGGAAAAACGCCAAACCGTGGTGACCGGCGGCGCCGGCTTCATCGGCAGCCACCTTGTGGAACGCCTGTTGGCCGACGGCCACGCGGTGACCGTGGTCGACAACTTCGCCACCGGCTCGCCCCGCAACCTGGCCCACCTGGCCGGCAACCCGGACCTGACCGTGCACCCCGCCGACGTGGCCGAGCTGGAGGCCATCCGCCCGGCCTTCCGGGGCGCCGACTGGGTGTTCCACCTGGCCGCCCTGGCCGACATCGTGCCCTCCATGCAGACGCCGCTGACCTACCACCGGGCCAACGTGGACGGCACGGCATCGGTGCTGGAAGCCGCCCGCGACGCCGGGGTGACGCGCTTCGTCTACGCCGCCTCGTCGTCCTGCTACGGCATCCCCGACGCCTACCCGACGGCCGAGGACGCCGAGATCCGCCCCATGTACCCCTACGCCCTGACCAAGTGGGTGGGGGAATGCTACGTGCGCCACTGGCACCAGACCTACGGCCTGCCCACGGTGTGCCTGCGCCTGTTCAACGTGTACGGCCCCCGGGCCCGCACGGCCGGCACCTACGGCGCCGTGTTCGGCGTGTTCCTGGCCCAGAAGCTGGCCGGCGAGCCCTACACCGTGGTCGGCGACGGGAAGCAGACCCGCGACTTCACCTTCGTGTCCGACGTGGCCGCCGCCTTCGCCGCCGCCGCGGCGTCCGACCTGTCGGGCGAGGTGCTGAACGTGGGCTCGGGCGGGCACCAGAGCGTCAACCGGCTGGTCGAGCTGCTGGGCGGCCCGGTCACGTACGTGCCCAAGCGCCCCGGCGAGCCCGACTGCACCTTCGCCGACACCACCCGCATCACCCGGCGCCTGGGCTGGCGCCCCACGGTGCCGTTCGAGGACGGGGTGCGCATCATGCTGGAGCACATCGAGGCCTGGCGCGACGCCCCCGTGTGGACGCCCGACGGCATCGCCGAGGCCACGGCCGACTGGTTCCGCTATTTGGGCCGCGAGGGCGCGTGATGGCCTCTCCCACCACGGCCCCGCCCGCGCCGCCCTCCCCGGCCGCCCAGGCCAAGCTGAAGACCATCGAGGAACTGGCCGAGGTGGCGGCCCTGGCCCGCACCCGGGGCGAGACGGTGGTGCTGGCCCACGGCACCTTCGACCTGATGCACATCGGCCACCTGCGCCACCTGCGCCAGGCCCGGCGCGAGGGCTCGATGCTGATCGTCACCCTGACGGCCGACGCCTTCGTCAACAAGGGCCCGGGCCGGCCGGTGTTTTCCGAACACATGCGGGCCGAAATGCTGGCCGCCCTGGAATGCGTGGACCACGTGGGCGTCCACCACGCCAAGACGGCGGTGGATGCGCTGTACACCATCCGGCCCGACGTCTACGCCAAGGGGTCCGACTACAAGAACGCCGACGACGACGTGACCGGCGGCATCGTCGAGGAACGCCGGGCCGTGGAATCCCACGGCGGGCGCATCGCCTTCACCGACGACGTCACCTTCTCGTCCTCGGCCCTGATCAACCGGCACCTGAACATCTTCGATCCCACCCTGGACGAATACCTGGAAGCCCAGCGGGAAAAGGGCGTGCTGGACAGCCTTCAGGCCCTGCTGGACAAGGTGAAGGACTACCGCGTGCTGATGATCGGCGACGCCATCATCGACGAATACCAGTACGTTTCCGCCATGGGCAAATCGCCCAAGGAACACATGATCGCCACCCTGTTCGACAGCCGCGAGGTGTTCGCCGGCGGGGTGTTCGCCGCCGCCAACCACGTGGCCGACTTCTGCAAGAAGGTCGAGGTGGTGACCACCATCGGCGACGACGGCCAGTTCGAAAAGACCATCCGCCAGGCGCTGCGCACCAACGTGCGGCTGAACGCCTTCCGCCGGCCCAACGCCCCCACCACCTGCAAGACCCGGTTCATCGACCAGAGCTATCTGCGCAAGATGTTCGAGGTCTACCACATGGACGACGCGCCCACGCCGCCCGAGATCGAGCGCCAGATCGAGGCCATCGTGCGCGACCGGGCCGACGAGTTCGACCTGGTGATCGTCACCGATTTCGGCCACGGGCTGCTCACGCCGTCGCTGGTCGCCACCCTGGAACAGCACGCCAAGTTCCTGGCCGTGAACGCCCAGTCCAACAGCGCCAACATGGGCTACAACCTGATCACCCGCTACCCCCGGGCCGATTACGTGTGCATCGACGCGCCGGAAGCCCGCCTGGCCGTATCCGACCGGTCCAGCGACATCGAGACCATCGTCGACGAGGTGCTGCCGTCGCGCATGGAATGCCCGCGCATCATCGTCACCCACGGCCGCTACGGCTGCGTGGGGCGCGGCCCCAACCAGGGCATCGTGCGGGTGCCGGCCTTCACCAAGACCGTGGTGGATACGGTGGGCGCCGGCGATGCCTTCTTCGCCGTCACCGCGCCCCTGGCGGCGGCCGGCGGGCGCATCGACCAGCTGGCCTTCATCGGCAACGCGGCCGGGGCCATCAAGGTGGGCATCGTCGGCCACCGGGCCTCGGTGGAGCGGGTGCCGCTGATCAAGTTCCTGACGAC
Organism: Rhodobacterales bacterium; assembly: GCA_020446745.1. GTDB lineage: Bacteria > Pseudomonadota > Alphaproteobacteria > Rhodospirillales > JACKKN01 > JAGREA01. The sequence goes on from JAGREA010000341.1 coordinate 6,464, forward strand.
TTTGTTGAAATAGCGGATCGCCAAGCGATGAACGATACCAAGACATGGCACGTGCTGGTCACCGGCGGCGCCGGCTACGTGGGTTCGGCCCTGGTGCCGCGCCTGCTGGACGCCGGCCACAGGGTGACGGTGCTGGACCTGTACCTGTACGGCGAGGACCTGTTCGCCCCCCTGCGCGGCCCCAACCTGACGGAAGTGAAGGGCGACCTGCGCGACCCGGCCGCCGTGGCCAAGGCCCTGGAAGGCGGGGTGGACGCGGTGATCCACCTGGCCTGCATTTCCAACGACCCCAGCTATGACCTGGACCCGGACCTGGGCAAGTCCATCAACTACGACGCCTTCCGGCCCCTGGTGCGGGCGGCCAAGGCGGCCGGGGTGAAGCGGTTCATCTATGCCTCGTCGTCGTCCGTCTACGGCATCAAGGACGAGCCCGAGGTGACCGAGGACCTGCCCCTGGAACCGCTGACCGACTATTCCAAGTTCAAGGCCCTGTGCGAGGAGGACCTGGAAGCGGAGCGGGAACCGGGGTTCGTCACCTGCGTCATCCGGCCGTCCACGGTGTGCGGCTATGCGCCGCGCCTGCGCCTGGACCTGACCGTGAACATCCTGACCAACCACGCCATCAACAACGGCAAGATCACCGTGTTCGGCGGCCAGCAGAAGCGCCCCAACATCCACATCGACGACATGGTGGGCCTGTACCTGCACCTGCTGACCCTGCCCGACGAAACCATCGACGGCGGCGTGTTCAATGCGGGGTGGGAGAACTTCTCGGTCATGCGCATCGCCGAAATGGTGCGCGACGCCCTGGGCACCGACGTGGACATCGTGGTGACCCCCACCGACGACAACCGGTCCTACCACGTGTCGTCGGAACGCATGCGCCAACGGTTGGGCTTCCAGCCCCGCCACACCATCGAGGACGCGGTGCGCGACCTGAAGGCCGCCTTCGATGCCGGCAAGGTGCCCAACCCCATGACCGATCCCATCTACTTCAACATCAAGCTGATGCAGGACGTGAAGCTGACGTGACCGCCGCCAACCCCGACCTGGACCCGCGCCTGCGGCCGCTGTACGTGGCCATGCTGCGCCTGCGCCTGATCGAGGAGGCCATCGCCGAACGCTACGCCGGGCAGGACATGCGCTGCCCCGTGCACCTGTCGGTGGGGCAGGAGGCGGCGGCCGTGGGGGCCTGCGCCCCCCTGCGCCCGGACGACAGGATCCTTTCCACCCACCGCTGCCACGGCCACTACCTGGCCAAGGGCGGCGACCTGACGGCCATGCTGGGGGAAATCCACGGCCGGGCCTCGGGCTGCTGCGGCGGGCGGGGCGGCTCCATGCACCTGTTCGACGACGATGCCGGGGTGATGGCCAGCGTGCCCATCGTCGGCAGTTCCATCCCCCTGGCCGTGGGCGCCGCCCTGGCCTTCAAACAGGCCGGCGACGACCGGGTGGCCGTGGCCTTCCTGGGCGACGGCTCGCTGGAGGAAGGGGTGGCCCACGAAAGCCTGAACCTGGCCGCCGTGCAGGGCCTGCCGGTGATCTTCTTCGTCGAGAACAACCTCTATTCCGTCTACACGCCCCTGGCCCAGCGCCAGCCGGACCGGCCGTTGACGGCCATCGGCGCCGCCCACGGCCTGCCCACGGCCCAGGTGGACGGCAACGCCGTGCTGGCCGTGGCCGACGCCATGGAAACGGCCGTGGACCGGGCCCGGCGGGGGAAGGGGCCGACCATGATCGTCGCCGACACCTACCGCTGGCGCGAGCACTGCGGCCCCAACTACGACAACGACCTGGGCTATCGCACGGAAGCGGAGTTCCTGTCCTGGCGCGACCGCTGCCCGGTGGAAACGACGGCCCAAACCCTGCACGCCGCCGGGCAACTGGACGACGATGCGATCCTGCGCCTGACCATCCGCGAGGAGATCGACGCCGCCTTCACCGCCGCCCTGGCCGCCCCCCTGCCCGACCCCGCCACGGCCGGAGCGCACGTCCATGCCTGAGGCGGCCGCCGCGACCGACACCCGCATCCTCACCGCGGCCGAGGCCATCCTGGAGGCCACGGACCAGGCCCTGGCCGCCGACCCCACCGTGTTCGTCATGGGCGAGGGCGCGGCGGATCCCAAGGGCATCTTCGGCACCACGGCCGGGCTGGTGGACCGCTGGGGGCCGGACCGGGTGATGGAAATGCCGCTGTCGGAAAACGCCTTCACCGGGGTGGCCATCGGCGCGGCGCTCATGGGGCGGCGGCCCATCGTCATCCACCAGCGGGTGGAATTCTGCCTGCTGGCCCTGGAACAGCTTTTCGGCACCGCCGCCAAGGCCCACTACGTGAGCAACGGGCGCCACAAGGTGCCCCTGACCGTGCGCCTGGTGGTGGGGCGCGGCTGGGGCCAGGGCCCGCAGCACGGCCAGAGCCTGGAAAACCTGTTCGCCGCCGTGCCGGGCCTGAAGGTGGCCTTGCCCGCCGACCCGGTCGACGCCAAGGGCATGCTGCTGGCCGCCGTGGCCGACGACAACCCGGTGGTGATCATCGAGCACCGGTGGGTGCACTACGTGTCCGGCCCCGTGCCCGCGGGCCCCGTGGCCACGGACCTGACGGGCCCCAAGACCCTGCGCCGGGGCGACGACGTGACCGTGGTCGCCGCCTCCTACATGGCCGCCGAGGCGCTACGGGCCGCCGCGGCCCGTGCCAATGCAGGAGTATCGGTGGACCTGATCGACCTGCGCCTAGCCCGGCCCCTGAACCTGGAACCGATCCTGGAATCCGTGCAACGGACCGGCCGCCTGCTGACCGTGGACCTGGGCCACAAGACCCTGGGCCTGGGGGCGGAGATCGTCGCCGGGGTGACCGAGCGGGCCTTCGGCGCCCTGCGCGCCGCGCCGGTGCGCCTGGGCACGCCGGACCATCCCGTACCCTCGTCGCGCAGCCTGGCCGAGGCCTTCTACGCCCGGGCCGACCACATCGCCACGGCCGCCGGCACCCTGGCCGGCCTGCCGGCGGAGCGGGTGGCGGCGGTGGCCGAGGCGCTGATCGCCGAGCGCCGGGAAGTACCCTTCGACGTCCCCCACCCGGCCTTCAAGGGACCCTTCTGATGCCCGTGCGCTATTCCTACCTGCCCCAGCAGTTCGGCGACATCGACGACCTGTGGGCGGACCTGAAGCGCTTCGTGCCCACCGGCGACTTCACCCTGGGCGCGCCCCTGGAAGAATTCGAGGGCCGCTTCGCCAAGCTGATCGGCACGCGCCACGCCATTGGCGTGGGCTCGGGCACCGATGCCCTGAAGCTGCCCCTGAAGGCCCTGGGCGTGGGCCACGGGGACGAGGTGATCACCGCCGCCAACACCTTCATCGCCACCGTGGGCGCCATCGCCGAGTTGGGCGCCCGGCCCGTGTTCGTGGACTGCGACGACACCTTCTGCCTGCGCGTGGACCAGGTGGAAGCCGCCATCACCGAGCGCACCAAGGCCCTGCTGCCGGTCCACTTCACCGGCTACATGACCGACATGGACGCCCTGATGCCCATCGCCCGGCGCCACGGCCTGCCGGTGGTGGAGGACGCCTGCCAGGCCATCCTGGCCGACCAGGGCGGCAAGCGGGCCGGCACCTGGGGCAACGCCGCCGGGTTCTCGCTGCACCCGCTGAAGAACCTGAACGTGTGGGGCGACGGCGGGGTGATCGTCACCGACGACGATGGGCTGAACGACCACCTGCGCCTGCTGCGCAACCACGGCATGCGGAACCGCGACGAGATCCAGATCATGGGCTACAACTCGCGGCTCGACACCCTCCAGGCCGTGGTGGGCAACTGGCTGATCGGCTCCACGGAAGAGATCACGGCCCGGCGCATCGCCAACGCCGAATACTACGACCGGGCCCTGGCCGACATTCCGGAAATCCGCCTGCCGCCGCGCCCGGCGGGGCACCGGCGGGTCTATCACCTGTACGTGGTGTTCGCCGAGGACCGCGACGGCCTGCTGGCCCATCTGCAGGGCCAGGGGATCGAGGCCAAGATCCACTACCCCGTGCCGCTGTATCTGCAGGAAGGGTTGAAGTACCTGGGATACAAGCCCGGCGCCTTCCCCACCACCGACCGCCACACGCTGGACATCATCACCTTCCCCACGGACCAGCACCTGTCCCGCGACGAGCAGGACCAGGTGATCGCCGCCGTCCGGGCCTACTATGGACGGGGCTGAAATGAAGGCCGTGCCCTACGTGGACATGGCGGCCCAGTTCGCCGCCGAGCGCGACACCTTGATGCCGCTGGTGGAAAGCGTGCTGGCCGGCGGCATGTGGGTGGGCGGCGACGCCGTGCCGGCCTTCGAGGACGCGGCCGTGGCCTACACGGGCGCCAAGCATTGCGTGGGCGTGTCGTCGGGCACGGACGCGCTGATCCTGTCCCTGCTGGCCCTGGACATCGGGCCGGGGGACGAGGTGATCACCCCGCCCAATTCCTTCGTCGCCTCCACCGCCGCCATCGCCCACGTGGGCGCCACGCCCGTGTTCGCCGACGTGGCCGCCGACCAGAACTTCGACCCGGCCGCCGTGGCCGCCGCCGTCACGCCGCGCACCAGGGCCATCATGCCCGTGCACCTGACCGGGCGCCTGTGCGACATGGCGGGCATCCTGGCCGTGGCGCGGGACCACGGCCTGAAGGTGATCGAGGACGCCGCCCAGGCCATCGGCGCCCACATCGACGGGCGCCAGGCGGGCACCTTCGGCGATGCGGGATGCTTCTCCGCCCACCCGCTGAAGAACCTGAACGCCGCCGGCGACGCCGGCTTCGTGCTCACCGACGACGACGCCCTGGCCGACCGGCTGCGCCGTCTGCGCAACAACGGGCTGGTCGATCGGGACACGGTGGTCGAGTGGGGATTCGTGTCGCGGCTGGACAGCCTCCAGGCGGTCATCCTGTCGCACCGATTGGGGTACCTGGACACCGTGATTGCCGCCCGCCGGGCCAACGCGGATCGCTACCGGGCGGGGCTGGACCCGGCCCATGTGTTCGTGCCGGAAGACGCGCCCAACAGCTTCGCCACCTACCACACGTTCGTCATCCAGGTGGACCGGCGGGATGCCTTAAAGGAATATCTGGCCGGGATGGGCATCGGCACGGCCATCCACTACCCGGTGCCCATCCACCTGCAGCCGGCGGCCCGGTCCCTGGGCCACGGCCCCGGGGATTTTCCGGTGGCCGAGCGCCAGGCCGGACGCATCCTCTCCCTGCCCATCAACCAGCACCTGTCGGCCGACGACATCGACCGGGTGATCGCCGCGGTCAACGGGTTCTTTCAATGACCGGGCCCCTGGACTTCGACCGCCTGAGCGCCGACTACGCCAGCGGCCTGGTGGACACCCTGCGCGGCTTCGGCGCCGGGGCGGAGATCCTGGAACTGTGGGTGGCCGACGAGGACCCCACCACCAGCCTGGTGAACATGATCGACGCCGCCCAGGCGGCCGGGCGCGACAGCCTGTCCGTGCGCCTGGGCGCCGCCTCGGCCGCCGCCCTGGACCGCCCCCGCCTGGCCCGCGACGGCGGCGCCTACGGCACCCTGTCCCTGGCCGAAGGCGACGGCCTGGTGGTCACGGTCACGGGCCTGCATGCCATTGATATCGCGGTGGAAACCGGCGGTGCCGCCGAGGCCGACCGGCCGCCGGAGATCACCGAAACCGACGCCGCCGAAACCCTGGTCCAGCCCACCACCCTGCACCCGGCCTACCTTGCCGGCCTGAAAGCCATCGCCCCCGCCGGCGAAGAAAAGGGGGATTGTCTGCAAGGCCAGGCGGCGGGGCTGACCCTCACCCTGTGGGTGGCCGACGGGGTGATCAACAAGGCCGCCGTGACCGGCGCCACCACGGATATCGCCGACCGCCTGACCCAGGCCTTCTGCGCCGAAATCACCGGCCTGCCCTTGCTGGAAGCGGCCGACCACGGCAGCCACCGCCTGGCCCGCCGCCTGCGCGACCGGGGCGCCGCGCCGCCCGTGGCCGGGGTGGTCACGCCCCGTGCCGCCGACCCGGCCTTCCGCCTGTTGGATGCCCTGATCCGCGACGCCGCCCAAGTCTCGGGCCGCAACGATTTCGACGAAGGCCCCGGCCCCGCCTGGATGTCCGCCAGCGACTGGGAGCGCCGCGAACGCCTGGCCGAGGTCCTCGTCGCCACGGCGGAAACCCTGGGCATCGACCCGGCGGGGGTGGTGCTGGAGGACATCCAGCACGATGTAAGGGTGGTGATCGGCTTCGAGGGCGCCCTGGCCCGGGCCGACCGCGGCCGCCTGCTGCTGGACCTGGAAGCCGGCATCAAGGACCGGGTGGACCGGCGGTTGGAGCTGTTCCAGCGCGAGCGCAAGGACGCCAACGTGATCCGCCGCCTGGCGGAAGGACAGGAGGACACGGGCCCATGACCGCCATGACCGACCACACCCGCCTGATCCTGGACGGCACCAAGATCGCCTGGCACCTGGACCGGGTGAAGGCCTGGGAGCGCGGCGAGCGCGTGGCCCCCATCACCATCGACATGGCCCTGACCCGGGCCTGCAACTTCGCCTGCGAATACTGCTACGCCATGTTGCAGGAGAACGACCGCAAGGTGATCGACAGGCGCGTCATCTCGGACTTCCTGGACGACTGCGCCGAGATCGGCGTGAAGGGCATCAGCTTCGTGTCCGACGGCGAAAGCACCATCAGCCCGGTGTTCGCCGACGCCGTGAAGCGGGGCGACGGCCTGGGCCTGTCCATGGCCGTGGGCACCAACGGCTTCGCCCTGACCCGCCGGCGGCTGGAGGAGATCCTGCCCCACCTGACCTACCTGCGGGTCAACATCTCGGCCGGCGAGCGCGACCGCTACGCCGAGATCATGGGGGTCAAGGACCACTGGTACGACCGAGTGGTGCAGAACATCCGCGACATGGTGGACATCAAGCGCCGCCACGGCCTGAAGGTGACCATCGGCCTGCAAATGGTGGTCATGCCCCAGTACGGCGACCAGATCCTGCCCCTGGCCCGCCTGGGCCAAGAGCTGCGCCCCGACTACCTGATCTTCAAGCACTGCTCGGACAGCGAGGACGGAGACCTGGGCGTGGACTACGACGGCTACGCCAAGCTGTACGACGACCTGCGGGCCGCCGAGGCCCTGTCCGACGACACCTACCAGGTGTCGGTCAAATGGTCGAAGATCGGCGACAAGGGGCAGCGCGGCTATCAGCGGTGCTACGGCCCGCCGTTCATCATCCAGCTTTCCGGCTCCGGCCTGGTGGCGCCCTGCGGCATGCTGTTCAACGAGCGCTACAAGAAGTTCCACATCGGCAACATCTGCGACACCCGGTTCCGCGACCTGTGGGCCTCGGACCGCTACTGGGAGGTCATGAGCTACCTGGCCTCGGCCGACTTCAACGCCCAGAAGATGTGCGGCTCGCTGTGTTTGCAGCACAAGGTGAACGAGGCCCTGGACGCCTACGCCAAGGGCCGGGCGGACCTGCGCCGCCCCACCGGCGAGCCGCCCCAGCACATCAACTTCATCTGACGTGGCCCGGGCGCCCCGCATCGTCGCCTTCCTGGGCACCCAGACGCTGGGCGACTTCATCATGTATCATCTGACGGCCGCCTCGGTGGCCCGGTCCACGGGCGGACGGCTGATGGTCGTCTACCGCCGCGACCGGCCCTACAAGGACCTGCTGACGCTGATGAACCCCCACGTGGCCCACCGCCTGATCCTGCCCGACGACCCGGCCCGGGTGGCGCCCCTGGACTGGTTCTTCGGCGGCGGCGACGCCCCCGCAACCGACTGGGCCCGCGAGGGCTTCGACAACCCCGACCTGTTCCTCACGCCGACCATGCTGGACATGGGCCGCTGCCTGACCCCCGTGCCCACGCTGCGCCTGCCGGCGGACCTGGAACCCGGCCTGGCGGCGGCCCTGGTGGGCCGGGGCCTGCGGCCGGACCGCTGGTTCATGGCGCTGCACATGCGCGAGCCCTTCTATCCCCATCGCCCCCACGGGGTGACGCCGCGCAACGTGGACCCGGCCACCTACCTGCCCCTGGTGGCCCACGTGATCCGTAACCTGGGCGGCCAGGTGGTGCGCCTGGGCGATCCGTCCATGACGCCGCTGCCGGACCTGCCGGGCCTGATCGACCTGAGCCGCGACGACGACGGCTTCCCCCTGCAGACCTTTGCCCTGAGCCGCGCCCGCTTCGCCGTGATGACCGATTCCGGCCCCACCCAGCTGGCCTCGGCCCTGGGCACGCCCACGGCCACCACCAACGCCTGCGGCATCGGCGTGTGGCGCCATGGCGACCTGCTGATGACCAAGGCCTTCACCACCGCCGACGGCCGGGTGCTGGATACGCCCCACCTGATCGACATGGGCGTGCTGACGCTGCACACCCGCTACCCCCTGGAGATCGACCACCGGGCCAACGAACCGGAACGCCTGGCCGCCGTGGCCGACCACATGCTGGCCGCCACGGCCGACGGCCCCGGCTGGCGCGCCCCGGCGGCCGGGGATCCGCCGGCCGAGCCCCAGGACACCGTGCCCCTGCCCCTGCCCTGGCGCCACATCCCCCAGTTCGCCGACCTGACCGTGTGGGAACCGGCGGGGGCGCCGCCATGACCGTGATCGCCGCCTTCCTGGGCACCCAGACCCTGGGCGACTTCATCATGTACCACCTGGTGGCGGCCTCGGTGGCGCGGGCCATCCCCGGCAGCCGCCTGTTCGCGGTGTATCGCGACGACCGGCCCTACAAGGCGCCGCTGTGCCGCTACAACCCGCGCCTGGAGCGGGCCCTGGCCCTGCCCGACGACCCGGCCGTGGTGTGCCCGGTGGACGGCCTGGCCGGCCTGGGCGCGGCCGACGGCGACCCCTGGGCGGCGGCCGGCCTGCCGCCGGCCGACCTGCTGCTGACGCCGTCCATGCTGAACATCGGCGGCTGCCTGTGGCCGCCTCCGGCGCTGTACATCCCCGACGCCGAGGCCGCCGACGGCGCCGCCCGCCTGACCGCCCGGGGCCTGGACCCGGACCGCTGGTTCGCGGCGCTGCACATGCGCGAGAACCTGTACGAGCACCGCTTCGGGGTGGACGCCCGGCGCAGCGTCGATCCGTCCACTTACCTGCCGATGATCCGCGACCTGCTGGCCCGGGGCGGCCAGGTGGTGCGCCTGGGCGATCCGTCCATGGCCCCCCTGCCGGACCTGCCCGGGTTCATCGACCTGAGCCGCACCGGCACCTTCGCCGAGCAGGCCTGGGCCGTCAGCCGGGCCCGGTTCTTCCTGGGCACGGACACGGGCCCCACCCAGTTGGCCTGCGCCTTCAAGACGCCCGCGGCCACCACCAACGCCATGGGCATCGGCGTGTGGAACGACGGCGACCTGGTGGCCCTGAAGACCTTCGTGCTGAGCACCGGCCGCAAGCTGACCCGCGACGCGCTGCTGGACATGACGGACACGGGCATGCAGGTGATCTATCCCAAGGACGAAATGGACGTGGTGGACAACCTGCCCGACGACCTGGCGGCGGTGGGCCGTCACATGCTGGACCGCACCGAGGACTGCCCGGCCTGGCGCGTCCCGGCCCCGGACCCGGCGGCCGGCGAACCGCTGGCCCTGCCCCTGCCCTGGCACCACGTGCTGGACCGGGCGGACTTGACGATGTGGGGGTAGGGGGGCCACAGCGGAACCCAATACCCCCTCCGACGGCCGACCCCGCGCCCGGCACCAACGCTTTATGGAACCACAGAGGCACAGAGGCACAGAGAGAATGTGCCGGTGGAAAGGACTCTCTCACCACAGAGACCACCGAGAAACACAGAGAATCCACAGAGGCTTCGCTGCGCGAAGTAGAAAAGAACTGCGCGCTTCGCGCGCCTCTCCTTCTTCTCTGTGTGATCTCTGTGTTTCTCGGTGGTCTCTGTGGTTAAAGAGGCGCCGCAACAGGCACACTCTCTCTGTGCCTCTGTGCCTCTGTGGTTCCATTTTCTTTTTACCGAAAGACCGAACACCGACATCCGTCGCCATTGGGCGCCCGCTTTACACCACGCGCACCCGGCTTTCCCCGGCCAGCGGGAACGGGAAGGTGACGCGGCCGTCGCCGGCGGCGGGGGCCGTTTCCTCGGCCGCGTCGCGCCAGGGCGGGGCGGCGGCCGTTTCGGCGGCCAGGCGGGCCACGCCGTCCGGCAGGCGGGCCGGGTCAA
>JAGREA010000042.1 GCA_020446745.1 Rhodobacterales bacterium
CGCCTCCCTACGCGCCAGCGGTCTGGCGCCCGGTGGCCCTTGGCCACCGGGCGCTTTTTCGTGTCCGGGGGATGGCTATTTCGACGTGGCGACGTAGACGCCGTCCCAGTCGGCGCCCGGCGGTTCGGCCTCGTATTCGCCGATCCGTTCGGCGTAAAGGTCGTACAGGCCGTCCAGGACGTAGGGCGCGCCGGCCGCCCGGGCCCGGTCCAGGGCGGCGCGGGCGCCGGCCCAGTCCTGGGACCGGTAGGCCGCCAGCAGGTCCCGGTGGGCCTGGGACAGGGCCTGGAAGGCCTCGCCCTGGGCCTCCCGCTCGTCGCCCAGCAGGGCGAAGATGCGCACCGCCGCGGTCTTGCCCTTCACCTTGATCAGGTCCAGCTCCAGGGTCGCCAGTTCGGGCACCAGTTCCTGGGTGTTCTCGCCGATCACGATGTCCACGACGTAGGTCTTGCACTGGCCTTCCAGGCGCGAGGCCAGGTTCACGTTGTCGCCCAGGATCGAATAGTCGAAGCGCTGCTTCGATCCCATGTTGCCCACCACCACTTCGCCGGAATTGATGCCGGTGCCGATCTTCAGGGGGATGTGCTTGCGGCCCTCCACCTCGGCCTCGGCCTCCAGCTGCTCGTTCAGGGGGCCCATCACGGCGTTCATCTCCAGGGCCGACAGGCAGGCGTTGCGGGCGTGGTCGGCGTTGTCCATGGGGGCGTTCCAGAACGCCATGATGCAGTCGCCCATGTACTTGTCGACGGTGCCGTCGGTCTTCAGGATCACTTCCGTCAGCGGGGTCAGCAGCTTGTTGATCAGCTGGGTCAGGCCCACGGCGTCGAACTGTTCGGAAATGGTGGTGAAGCCGCGCACGTCGCAGAACAGCATGGACATGTGCCGCTTCTCGCCGCCCAGGGCCAGCTGGCTGGGGTCCTCGGCCAGCTTTTCCACCATGGCCGGCGACAGGTAGTGGCCGAAGGCGTCGCGCACCTGGCGCCGCTCGGCCTCTTCCTGGGCGTAGCCCATGTAGGTCAGCGTGGTGTACAGCAGCAGCCACACGATGACGCCGTAGCTGGCGTCCAGCAGCAGGGCCTTCTGGGTGAACAGGTACCACGACGTGCCCACCAGCAGGGTCACGAAGCCCAGGAACACCAGCATGGTCCAGCGGGCGCCCAGCTTGGGCACCAGCCAGATGATCATCAGCCCGCCCAACAGCAGGGCCGCCATCTCCACCACGTTGAAGAAGTTCAGGCGGTACAGGTAGGTGCCGTAGACCACGTTCTCGATGATCTGGGCGTGCACGGACACCCCGGGAATGATGGCGTCCACCGGGGTCGACCGGATGTCCAGCAGGCCGGGGGCCGAGGTGCCGATGATCACCAGCTTGCCCTGCAGCAGGCCCGGCGGCGTGGTGCCCGACAGGATGTCGCGGATGGGGATGTATTTGTCGCGGTCCCACTTGGTGTAGTAGGGCCAGATCTTGCCCTGGCGGTCGACGTGGATGACCACGTTGCCGACGCGCACGTCCTCCACCCCGGCCTCGTTGATCTTGGCCACGGTCTGGCGCTTGCCGGTGGCCACCCGCAGCATCTCCATGGACAGCGACGGGTACAGGTAGTCGGCCCCGCCGCGCGCCTGCTCGCCCTTGTACAGGAAGATGGTGGGGACCCGGCGCACGATGCCGTCCTGTTCCGAATCCAGCGACACGATGCCGGTGCCGGCGGCGGCGATTTCCAGGGATTCGATGTTGCGCACCATGCTGGTGAAGCCGGGAAACACGGCGGCGTTGGGCATGGCGTTGCGGGTGCGCTTGGCGAATACGTTCTTGTTCAGCACCGGGCGGCTGGCGTCGGCCACCTTCTTTTCCCAGTACCCGGCCTGGCCCAGCACCACGTGGCCGGCCTTGATGGCGTCGGCGAACACGGCGTCGTTGTCGGGCAGCTTCAGCAGGCTGTCGCGCAGGTTGGGGTCCAGGTCCGTGCGGTATTCGGCGAACCGGCCCGGGCTGGTCCGGTCGGGCTCGGGGAAGAACACGTCGAAGGCGATCAGCACCACGCCCATCTCGGTCAGCTTGTTGACCAGATCGGCGATCAGGGTGCGCGGCCAGGGCCACTGGCCGTATTCGGACAGGCTGTCCTCGTCGATGTCGACGACGTACACGATCTTCTTGTCGTGGGGCAGCTGCTCGCGTGGCAGGATCTTCTGGAACAGGTCGAAGGTCTTCACCTGCAGCAACTCGATGGCATAGGGCGGGTTGATGTAGAGCCCCACGGCCAGGGTCAGCAGGATCATCCCCACCACCCGGTCCAGGCCGATCACCCGGCGCCACCAGGTGCGCCGGCCGCCCAGGCCGCCGATCTTTGCGAGCGCGCTTTTCATGCCGCGTCCGGTTCTGTTCGCCGCGGGCCTATCAGACCCGTCCGGCGGGCCGGGGTCAAGCCCCGCCGGCGGCCCCCGGGCGGCGTTCATGCGGGCGCTGGTGCCCGGGGCGGGTCAAGGACTATACTCCGATCCCATGAGCGCCAAGCCCACCCGCGCCTGGATCCGCCCCGTGCTGAAGCCCGTGCGGCCGGTGCTGCGCGAGGTGCTGGTGATGTCGCTGTTCGTCAACCTGCTGGCCCTGGCCGTGCCGGTGTTCGTGCTGCAGGTCTATGACCGGGTGGTGTTCCACGCCGGGCTGAGCACGCTGCAGGGGCTGGTCATCGGCATGGCCCTGGTGCTGGCCTTCGACCTGATCCTGCGCCAGTCCCGGGCCCGGGTGATGCAGACCGTGGGCCTGAAGGTGGACGTGGCGGTCAGCCGCCGCCTGTTCGAGAAGTTTTCCGCCCTCACCCTGCCGGCCCTGGAATCCCGCCCCGCCGCCTACTGGCAGGCCCTGTTCCGCGACATCGACGTGATCCGCAACGCCAAGTCCGGCGCCGCCGCCGTGCTGCTGACGGACCTGCCCTTCGCGCTGCTGTTCCTGGGCCTGATCCTGGTCATCGCCTGGCCCGTGGCCTGGGTGCTGCTGGTGATCCTGCCGCTGTTCCTGCTCATCGCCTGGCGCTCGGGCGCCGTCATGGCCAAGGCCGGCAAGGCGGCCCGCGACAGCGCCCTGGCCCGCGACGGCCTGATCGCCGAAATGGTGTCGGGCCGGGCCACGGTGAAGGCCCTGGCCCTGGACGGCGCCATGAAGCCCAAGTGGGAGGACCTGCAGGCGGCCAACATCGAACGCTCGGTCGAGCGCGGCCGGCGCACCGACACCTACGCCAACCTGGGCACCAGCCTGACCCTGCTGACCACCGTGTCGCTGACCACCGTGGGCGCCTTCAACATCATCCACCAGGAACTGACCATCGGCGCCCTGATCGCCACCAACATGCTGGCCGGGCGTCTGCTGGGGCCGCTGAACCAGCTGGTGTCCCAGTGGCGCACCTATTCCGCCTACCGCGACGCCGTGAAGCGTCTGGGCGAGGTGTTCGCCATGGACGAGGACCGGACCGAGGGCGCCGTGTCCCTGGACCGGCCCGAAGGCCGGCTGGCCCTGGAGGACGTGACCTTCACCTATGGCGGGGCCACCACCCCGGTGCTGGACGGCATCCGCGCCACCTTCGGCCCCGGTGGCGTGCACGCCCTGGTGGGCCGCAACGGCACCGGCAAGACCACCCTGCTGAAGCTCATCCAGGGCCTGTACCGGCCCGAGGGCGGCCGGGTGACCCTGGACGGCGCCGACATCGGCCAGTTCACCCGGCGCGAGCTGGCCGCCTGGATGGGCTACGTGCCCCAGGACGGCCGCCTGTTCCAGGGCAGCCTGCGCGACAACATCGCCCTGCGCCTGCCCGACGCCGACGACGCGGCCATCGTGGCCGCCGCCCAGGCCGCCGGGGCCCACGACTTCATCATCGACCTGCCGGCCGGCTACGCCACCGACATCGGCGAGGCCGGGCGGCGCCTGTCGGCCGGCCAGCGCCAGCGCATCGCCATCGCCCGGGCCCTGCTGGGCGACCCGCCGGTGCTGCTGCTGGACGAACCGTCCAGCGACCTGGACCGCCACGCCGAACTGGACCTGCGCCGCACCCTGCGGGCCATCGGCGAGACGCGCACCGTGCTGGTGGTCACCCACAGCCCCATCCTGCTGGGCGCCTGCGACACCCTGGTGGCCATCGACAAGGGCCGGGTGATCCTGTCGGGCGACGCCAAGGCCCTGCTGCCGCGCCTGTTCGGCGCCCGCCCGGCGCCGACGCCCGCCGCCGAACCGGAACCGGCCCCAGAGCCGGTCCCCGAACCCCGGCCGGCCGAGGCGGCGTCATGAGCACGGCCCGCGAATCCGCCACCGCCACCGCCGCCGGCCGCCTGGACAGCCTGGCCCGGCGCCACCCCATGCCCACCTACCGGCCCCTGGCCTGGACCGTGATCCTGCTGCTGGGCGGCGCCCTGGCCTGGGCCTACGTGGCGCGCCTGGACGAGGTGGCCGTGGCCACCGGCGAGGTGACGCCGCGCGGCCAGGTGAAGGTGGTCCAGCACCTGGAAGGCGGCATCATCCAGGAGATCCTGGTGGAGGAGGGCTCGGTGGTCGGCGAGGGCCAGCCCCTGGTGCGCCTGGACCTGGCCAGCGGCGGCGAGAACCGCAAGGAACTGGCCGTGCGCCTGGACAGCCTGCTGCTGGTGCGGGCCCGCCTGGCCGCCGAGGCGGCGGATTCGGCCCTGAAGATCCCGGCCGAGCTGGCCGAGCGGCGGCCGGAACTGGCCGAGGCCGAGCGCCAGGCCTTCGAGGCCCGCCAGCGGGAACTGGAAAGCACCCTGGCCGTGTTCACCGAACAGGTGCGCCAGCGCCAGCTGGAGGTGAAGGAACTGACGGCCCGGCGCAACGCCGTGACCCGCAGCCTGGCCCTGGCCAAGCGCCGCCTGCAGATGTCCAAGTCGCTGCTGGAGGAGGGCCTGACGGCCAAGATGGAGCACCTGCAGCTGGAAGCCGAGGTGGAGGACATGGAAGGCCAGGGCAGCACCCTGGCGTCGTCCATCCCCCGGGCCCGGGCGGCGGTGGAGGAGGCCCGCAACCGCCTGGAGGAGGGGCGCGACAGCTTCCGCCGCGAGGCCCAGGACGAACTGGGCCGCACCGAGCAGTCCATCGCCCGCATCCGCGAGGTCCTGGCCCGGGCCACCGAGCAGGGCCAGCGGGCCGAGATCAAGAGCCCCATCGACGGGGTGGTGAAGAACATGCGCTACCACACCATCGGCGGCGTGGTGCGCCCCGGCGAACCGATCCTGGAGATCGTGCCCACCGGCGAGACCCTGGTGGTGTCGGCCAAGCTGAACCCCACGGACCGGGGCTACGTGACCGAGGGCCAGCCGGCGGTGGTCAAGGTTTCGACCTATGATTTCGTGCGCTACGGCGGGCTGGACGGCCACGTGGTGCTGGTGGCGCCCGATTCCAGCGCCGATTCCGAGGGCCGGCCCTTTTACCGGGTGATCGTCGAGACCGACCGCACCTACCTGGGCGACGCCGAGGGCAAGCTGCCCATCCTGCCCGGCATGCAGGCCACGGTGGATATCCACACCGGCGACAAGTCGGTGCTGGAATATCTGATCAAGCCGGTGCTGAAGCTGCGCCACGAAGCCTTCCGCGAACGATAGGGCGGAACGGGCCCGGTGCCTTGCCGCTGGAAATTTTCCAGGCATCGTATAGACTTGGTCGCAACTTGAGGGATTGGACTCCGGTCCGCCGGCCGGCCCCACGGGGCCACCACCGCGCGGATACCCCGCCACCAACGGACGGGGCCGGGGCGAGCATCAGAGGGGACGGGGATGTCGTTCGGCACGATCATCGGGGTGGTGGTCTCCTTCGGCCTTGTCCTCATCGCCATCTTCGTGTCCACCGACAATCCCATCATCTTCATCAGCATCGAAAGCGCGACCATTGTCCTGGGCGGCACCCTGGGGTCCACCTTCATCGCCTACGAGGCCCGCTACGTGGGCCTGTCGCTGCGGTTGATCTGGCGCATCGTGTTCGCCCCCAAGGTGGGCCGCGACATCCTGAAGTCGGAAGTGGGGCGCATCATCCGCTGGGCCTACACCGTGCAGCAGAAGGGCATCCCGACCCTGGAGGCGGAGGCCGCCAAGGCGGTGAAGGGCGACCGCTTCCTGCGCTTCGGGGTGGAGATGGTGGTATCCAACTATTCCGGCGAGGAAGTGCGCGACATCCTGACCAACGCCATCGAGACCAGCTTCGTGCGCAACACGGTGCCGGTGAACATCCTGAAAAGCATGGGCGGCGTGTCGCCGGCCTTCGGCATGATCGGCACCCTGGTGGGCCTGATCATCATGCTGGACAAGATGGGCGGCGACCCCACCCAGCTGGGCCCGGGCCTGGCCGTGGCCCTGTTGACCACCCTTTACGGCGTGGTGTTCGCCCGCCTGATCTTCATGCCGGCGGCCAGCAAGATCCAGCAGCGCGAGGAGATCGTGCGGTTCCGCAATTTCCTGGTGGCCGAGGGCCTGGCCCTGCTGGCCGAACGGCGCAGCCCGCGCTACATCCAGGACAAGATGAACAGCTACCTGGACCCGGCCATCCACTTCAACATCGACAAGATGCGCAAGAAGTAGGCGCCCATGCCCAACTGGCAGAAGCAGAACGACGAAGAGGAAAAGGAGGACTGGCTGGTCACCTATGCCGATGCCATCACCCTGCTGATGGCCTTCTTCGTCATGCTGGTGTCCTTTTCCAAGGTCGACATCCCCATGTACGAGCAGGTGGCGGCCGGCATCCGCAACGAGATCGGCAAGCACGATGAGGTGCCCGTCACCAAGGTCATGGC
>JAGREA010000342.1 GCA_020446745.1 Rhodobacterales bacterium
AACCATGACCCCCCGCTCCCGAACATCCGCCCAGGGCGGCTTCACCCTGCTGGAGGTGCTGGTGGCGCTGACCCTGCTGGGGGTGATCATGGCCGTGCTGTTCGGCGGCCTGCGGTTCGGCGCCCGGGCCTGGGTGGGCGGCGAGGAGCGGGTGGAGACGGCCACCGAGTTCCGGGCCGCCTACCGGGTGCTGCGGGACCTGGCGGGCGGTTCCGTGCCGGCCACCTGGAGCCGCCAGGGCGACCCGCCGGCCTACCTGTTCCGGGGCGCCGCCGACCGCCTGGTCCTGGCCACGGCCCATCCCCTGGCGGCGGGGCGGCCGGGCCTGCACCGCTATGCGTTCCGGGTGGAGCGGCGCGACGGCGGACCCGTGCTGGTGCTCTACCAGGCCCCGGTGAACGCCGAGGACGCCGAGGACGCCCCCGACGCCGACGCCAGGCCCGAGGACGGCACCGTGCTCATCGGCCCGGCCGCCGACATGGCCTTCGCCTATTTCGGCGCCGAGCGTCCCGACACCCCCGGCGAATGGTCCGACGACTGGCCCCACGAAAACAACCTGCCCCGCCTGGTGCGCCTGACCGTGACCGGCCGCGACGGCCGCGACTGGCCGCCCCTGGTGCTGCCCCTGCACACGGACATGGACCTGGGCTGCGCCGTCAACCTGAACGTGCCGGTGAAATGCCGCCTGGACGAGGGTTCGGCCCAATGAGCGCCCGTCCCCCCGCCGCCCCACTTCCCACCGGCAACGGCAAACGCCGGGGCTTCGCCCTGGTGGTGGTGCTGTGGATGCTGATCATCCTGTCCACCACGGCCCTGACGCTTTCAACGGAGCTGCGGGTGGAGACCCGGGCCGCCGTCAACGCCCAGGAGCTGGCCCGGGCCGGGGCCCTGGCCGATGCCGGGGTGTACCGGGGCATCGCCGCCCTGCTGGACACCAGCCTGAACCCCGACGAGCGCTGGACCCCCGACGGCCGGGTCTATGAGGAGACCTTCGACGACCAGGTGCTGAAGATCAGCCTGCAGGACGAGAACGGCAAGATCGACCTGAACGCCGCCGATCCCCTGCTGCTGCGCCAGCTGCTGCTGGCCCGGGACATGGAGTCCCAGGCGGCCGACCGCCTGGTGGACCACATCCTGGACTGGAAGGACGAGGACGACCTGCGGCGCCTGAACGGCGGCGAGGCCCCCGACTACGAGGCCGAGGGCCTGGCCGTGCTGCCGGCCAACCGGCCGTTCCTGGCGGTGGACGAACTGCGCACCGTGGCCGGCATGACCGAGCCCCTGTTCCGCGCCCTGGCCCCGGCCCTGACCGTCTATTCGGGCAAGCCCGGCGTGAACCCGCAGACGGCGCCGCGCCTGGCCCTGATGAGCCTGCCCGGCGCCGACCCGGCCGAGGTGGACGCCATCCTGCAGGCCCGCAGCGCGTCGGCCGACGTCCTGGGCGTGGCCGTGCCCACTCTGGGCGGCGACGCCGTGACCGGCGAGCTGGGGCCCGTCTATACGGTGCGCTGCCAGGTGGAGATGCCGTCGGGCCTGGTGTTCGCCCGCGAGGCCGTGGTGTGGGTGGCCAGCGCCGCCGTGCGGCCTTACTGGATCCTGGACTGGCGGCGCGGCGCCGTGGCCACCGACGACGATCAGGAGTCCAGCGCCGATTCAAGCTCCGGCAAGGTCAACTGACGGCCCACGGCCACCCGGCCGGTCAGCCAGTCCACCCCCACCACCAGGGCGCGGTCGCCCTGCACCACGGCCAGGCGGCCGCCGGTGGACGAGCCGTCGGGATAGAAGCGGATGGCGCCGCGCCGTTCGTCCTGGCGTTCCGCCGCCACGGTGACCAGGCGCAGGTTCAGGCCCTCGGGCAGGGGGTGGGGCTTGCCCGCGCGGCCCTCCGCATAGGTGCGGGCCTCCAGGTCGATGACGAAGCGGGTGTCCTGGCCCAGGCGGATGGCCTGGGTGCGGGTGCGGCGCAGGGCCCCGGCCAGGTCGCGGGCCGCGGTGCGGAACTGGGCCTGCTCGGCGCCGCGCGTCATCAGCGGCGCGGCCACGCCCAGGGCGGCCGCCAGGATCACCAGGACCACCAGCAGCTCGACCAGGGTGAAGCCGCGCTCAGTTGTGGCGCACGTCGGCGTTTTCGCCCTCGCCGCCTTCCGCATTGTCGGCTCCCAGGGTGTAGATCTCGAAGTCCTTGCCGCCATCGCCCAGGCGATAGGTGTAGGGATTGCCCCAGGGGTCCAGGGGCACCTCCTTCTTGGTCAGGTAGGGGCCGTTCCAGCGGTTGACCCCGCTGGGCGCCTCCACCAGGGCCTGCAGGCCCTCGTCGTCGGCCGGATAGCGACCCACGTCCAGGATGAACAGGTCCATGCCCGCCGCCAGCTGCTCGATCTGCACCTTGGCGGTGTCGGACTTGGCGCCGCTCAGGTACTTGATCACCCGGGGCCCGGCCAGGCCGGCCAGCAGGCCCAGGATGACCAGCACCACCAGCAGCTCGATCAGGGTGAAGCCTCGCTGGTCGCGGGCCTTCGGGGCCCGCCGGGCCGCGGCGGTAAGGGGGGTCGCGTTCATGCTGTCCTCGTTCAGAAAGCCAGTTCGTTGACGCCCAGGATGGCCACCAGGATCGAGATGATGATGCCGCCCATCATCACGCCCAGGGTAAGAATGAGGAAAGGCTCCAGCAAGGCCAGCAGTTTTTTCAGGCTCTGTTCCACTTCCTCGTCGTAGATGGCGGCCACGTCGTGGAGCATGACGTCCAGATTGCCCGTCTCCTCGCCCACCCGCACCATGTGGGCGGCCAGCTTGGGGAATTCCTTGGCCTGCAGCAGCGGCTGGGCCAGGCCCTGCCCCACCTTCAGGCTGTCGGCCACGGCGCCCACGGCCCGGGCCATCACCGCGTTGCCCATGGATTCGCGGACCACCGTCAGGGCCCGCAGCAGCGGCACGCCGTTGGTCACCAGGGCCCCCAGGGTGCGGCAGAACCGCGCCACCTCGATGCGGCGCACGATGCCGCCGATCAGGGGCAGGCCCAGGACCAGCCCGTCCCAGGCCAGGCGCACCTTTTCCACCCGGTACAGGCGCGGCCCAATGACCAGGGCCGCCAGCAGGGCCACCAGGGGCACCCACCAGTCGTCGCGCACCGCGTGGGCCACGGCGACGACGATCTGCGTGGGCAGCGGCAGGGCGGCGCCGGCGTCGGCGAACAGGGTCTCGAACTGGGGCACCACGAATACCAGCAGCATGACCAGCGACAGCAGCGACACGGCCAGCAGGATGGCCGGATAGATCAGCGCCGAGGCCACGTTGGCCTGGAGCTGGCGCATGCGGGCCATGTGTTCGGCCAGACGGCCCAGCACCACTTCCAGGGTGCCCCCCACCTCGCCGGCGCGGATCATGTTCACGTACACCCTGTCGAAGGGCGGGCCCACGGCTTCCAGCACGTCGGCCATGGCGCCGCCGCCGCGGATGCCTTCCAGCACCTGGCGGGTCAGGCGTTCCACGGCCGGGGTTTCGGCCACCCCCACGGCGATGTCCAGGGACTTTTCCAGCGGCACCCCGGCGCCGGTCAGGCGGGCCAGTTCGCGGGTCAGGGTGGCCAGCTGGGCCCGGGTGACGCCGCGCCGGAACAGGCCGCGCCGGGCCGGCCGCGCCGCCCCACCGGCCTTGGCCGACACTTCCTCGGCGGTCACCGGCAGGTGGCCCTGATCCTCAAGGCGGGCGATGACGCCGGCCTTGTTGGCCGCCTCCATGCGCCCTTCGATGACCTCGCCGGTGGGGGTGACGGCCTTGTAGGCGAAGTGGGGCACGGTCAGGCGTCCCGGGTGACCCGGCGGACTTCCTCGATGGAGGTCACGCCGTGCAGGGCCTTGTGCAGGCCGTCCTCGAACATGGTGGTCATGCCCTCGGCCACGGCCGTCTGCTGCAGGGTGCGGGCGTCGGCCCGGCGCAGCACCAGGTCGCGCAGCGTGTCGGTCATGGGCATGACCTCGGTGATGCCGATGCGCCCCGTGTAGCCCAGGCCGTTGCAGGCCTCGCAGCCCTCGCCGCGATAGAGCGTTACCGCGTCCGCCGTGTCCACCTTCAGGCGGGCCTTCAGCTCGTCCGGCGCGTGGTAGGGCTGGCGGCAGGCCGGGCACAGCGTGCGCACCAGGCGCTGGCCCACCACGGCGTTGACGGTGGAGGTGAGCAGGTATTCCTCCACCCCCATGTCCATCAGGCGCGTCAGGGCCCCGGCGGCGTCGTTGGTGTGCAGCGTGGACAGCACCAGGTGGCCGGTCAGGGCCGACTGCACGGCGATTTCCGCCGTTTCCCGGTCGCGGGTCTCGCCGACCAGGATGACGTCGGGGTCGTGGCGCACGATGGACCGCAGCACGTTGGCGAAGGACAGGCCGATCTTGGCGTTCACCTGGATCTGGGTGATGCCGCCGATCTGGTACTCGATGGGGTCTTCCACCGTGATGATCTTGCGCTCGGGCGTGTTCAGGTGGGTCAGCGCGGCATAAAGGGTGGTCGTCTTGCCGCTGCCCGTGGGGCCGGTGACCAGCAGGATGCCGTGGTGGTGGCCCAGGGCCGTGTGCAGCTTGGCCTGATTCTCGTCGCTGTAGCCCAGGGCCGACAGGTCCAGCGCCACGGAATCCTGCTCCAGCAGGCGCATGACCACGCTTTCGCCGTTCAGGGTCGGCAGGGTGGAGACGCGCAGGTCCAGTTCCTTGCCCTGCATGCGCACGCGGATGCGGCCGTCCTGGGCCAGGCGCCGCTCGGCGATGTTCAGGTTGGCCATGATCTTGATGCGCGACACGATGGCCGAGGCCAGGCGCGGCGACGGGCTTTCCACCTCGCGCAATATGCCGTCGATGCGGTAGCGCACGGACAGGCGGTTCTCGTAGGGCTCGATGTGGATGTCCGACGCCCGGCTTTCCATGGCCCGGGCCAGGATCAGGTTGACCAGGCGCACCACCGGCGCCTCGCTGGCCATGTCCTTCAGGCGCTCGATGTCGTCCTCGCCGGCCGCCAGGTCGGGGTCGCCCAGGTCCTCGACGATGTCGTCCAGGCTTTCCGAGGCCTCGCGGTACAGGCGTTCCAGCGCGTTGTCGATGTCGCGTTCCGCCCCCACGTGGGGCAGCACCATGCAGCCGGCCACCAGCTCCATGGCCTCGATGGCGTAGCTGTCCAGGGGGTCGGCCATGGCCAAGGCCAGGCCGCCGGCCGTCTGGGCCAGGGGCACGACCCGGCTTTCGCGCAGGAACTTCTCGGAAATCTGGCCGTTGTACAGGGGCATGGCCGGATAGTCCCCGGCCGCCGCCAGGGGGAAGCCGGTCTTCAGGGACAGGGCCTTGGCCCAGTCGGCGTCGGACACCAGGCCCAGGTTGCGCAGGATGGTGCCCAGGCGGCCGCCGCGTTCGCGCTGGGCCCTAAGCGCCCGGTCCAGGTCCGGCGCCGACAGCACCCCCATCTCGATCAGGATTTCGCCGATCTGCGCGGCCACGGCAGGATTCTCCCGAATGTCGCCAACAGCTTGAAACCAAAAGCCCGATTGCGGCGCCATTCTGTCAGGTTCGGGCCGCTTCCGTAACCCCCCGGGCGCGGGCCGTGGTAGGCTGCGCCCATGGTGGACCCGGCAACCCTGTTCCTGATCCTGGCGGCCCCCTTCGTGGGCAGTTTCCTGGGCGTGCTGGTGCTGCGCCTGCCCGAAGGCCGGCCGGTCCTGCTGGGCCGTTCCGCCTGCCCCCACTGCGGCACGGTCCTCGGCCCCCGGGATCTGGTTCCCCTGGTGAGCTGGCTGCTCCTGCGGCGCCGCTGCCGGGCCTGTGGCACCGCCATTCCGCCCTTCTATCCGCTGATCGAGCTGGCCGCCCTGGGCGTGGCCCTGTGGGCCGTGGCGACGGCGCCCAACGCCGCCACGGCCACGGCCGGGTGCCTGTTGGGCTGGGCCCTGCTGGCCCTGGCCGAGATCGACCGCCGCCACATGCTGCTGCCCGATGCCCTGACCCTGCCCCTGCTGGCCCTGGGCCTGGCCGCCACGGGGCTGCTGGCCCCGGATCAAATGATCAACCACCTGATCGGCGCGGCGGCCGGGTTCGCGGTGCTGGCCGGCCTGGCGTTGCTGTACAGGCGCCTTAGGGGCCGCGACGGCCTGGGCCTGGGCGATGCCAAGCTGCTGGCCGCCGCCGGGGCCTGGGTGGGCTGGGAAGGGTTGCCGGGGGTGGTGCTGATCGGCGCCGCCACGGGCCTGGCCTGGGTGCTGGTGGCCGGGCGCCTGTCGGGCCGGCCGCTGGACCCGGCCCGCCCCCTGCCCTTCGGGCCGTTCCTGGCCCTGGGCCTGTGGCTGGTGTGGCTGTACG
>JAGREA010000343.1 GCA_020446745.1 Rhodobacterales bacterium
AGCAGGGTCTCGGGCCGGTGCTCGGTGTCATAGGCCACGGCGCGCACGATGCCGTACACCACGTGGCGCGTGGACCGGCGCTTCAGGGCGTCGTACAGGCGCCGGCCCGTGCGCGCGTCGGACCACCGGCCGCTCTTGCGCTCGATCAGGCCTGAGGCCTTGGTCAGCAGGATCTCCACCTCGCCCAGGGGGGCCATTTCCCACGGCAGCAGGCCCGAGCGGTTGATGGCGTCGCCATCGGCCCCGGCGGCGCGCAGGGTGTCGGCGATGTCGCCGCGCCCCATGTGGTTGGCCAGGTGCAGGGGGGTGTCGCCCAGCAGGTCGGGGGCGTTCACGTCGGCCCCGCGGGACGTCAGCAGGGCCACCATGGGCTGACTGCCCGACAGCACCGCCTTGTGCAGCAGGCCGGCCTGTTCGGTCGCCTTCTTGCCCTTGGCGGGTTCCGGGGCGTCGGCGCTGGCGCCGGCATCCAGGGCCGCCCGGGCGGCGGTCAGGTCCCCGGCCTCCACGGCGGCGGCCAGGTCCTTGTACAGGCGGGCCCGGTTTTCGGCCCGCACCTTGACCAGCAGCTTTTCCGCCCGCTCGCGGTAGGTGGAGTCCGGATAGTCGGCCAGGAACTTGGCCAGGGCTTCCTCGGAGCGGGCCTTCTCGGCGTCCCTGAAGGCCCACTTGTCCGGGTGCTGCTGGCGGTCGATGGACTCCTCGATGGATCCGCGCACGTTGGTGCCCAGCACCGCCTCGGTCACCGTCACCGGCAGCAGCACCGTTTCCTTCACCACCTCGCAGGCGGCCAGGGCCAGGACCAGCAGCAGGGGAACCAGTCGGGTCATCGCAGCAGCTCCAGTTCCGCCAGGCGCTGCCGGGCGGCCTGGCGCACCTTGGCATCCTCGGCCCCGTTGTCGCGGATGGTGCCCAGCAGGGACCGGTCGCCCAGGCGGCCGGCGGCGGCGGCGCGGATGGCGGCGTCCGGGTCCCGGGTCGCCAGGTGGGCCAGCAGGGGGCCGTCGGACAGCCGCTCGACCACCACCCGGCGCAGGGCCGGGTCGGGGCTTTGGGCCGCCGCGCGCACCGTTTCCAGGTTCGGCGTCGAGGCCATGGCGGCCACCCTGAGCAGCGGCGACGCCGCCGACGCGGCCAGGGCATCCCGCCGCGCCGCCGGCACGGAAACCCGGACCACGCGGGTCAGGGGCGCCAGGAACTTGGCCCGGTCGATGGCCGGCTGGGCGATGGGCGGGCCGCCGGGCTGGGCCATCAGTCCCCGCACCCGGTAGGCCTGGGGATAGCGGGGCGAAAACCGGGTGCTGACCGCCTGGTCCTGGCCGGCGCCGGTGTTGGCCAGGTCGATGGTGACCGTCAGCACGTCGCCCGGGATGTCCACGTGCTTGCTGCCGATCCGGTAGCCCTGCTTGGCGCTCTTGCGCGACAGCGTCACCGCGGCCGGCGGCGCGCCGCCCGACGCCTCCACCAGGGCCCGGCGCAGGGCCGCCAGGGCGCCCTGGTTGTCCTGCAGGCGGCTCAGGCGTTCCAGCAGCGCCAGGTCGCCCAGGCGCACGGTGGCCACTTGGCGTTCCCAGTCCGTGGCGCCGTCCCGGGCCGAGCGGGCCAGCAGGTCCGGGTCCGTGGCGTTTTCCAGGGCGGCGGCCCGCACGGCGCCGTCGCCGTCGCCCAGCACCACGGCGCGCCGGTGCGCCGGGTCGGTCAGGCGCCGGGCCGCGGCGGCCCGGGTGCCGCCCCGGGATTCGGGCTTGGTGTCCCACTTGGGCGGCGCCGTGGGGGCCTGGCGCGCCACGTGGAACAGCCAATGGGGGTCCGTAAGGCGTTCCAGCGCCTGGCCGCGCAGGCCGGGCTGGGCCGCGCGCACGGCCAGGTCGGCCAGCAGGGCCTGGTCGGACAGGTGCTTGACGGCGTCCGACCGGTCCTGGGGGTCCAGGGAGTCGGTCAGGGCCAGCGCGTGGAGGACGCGCCCGTCGGTGATGCGGGCCAGGGCGGCGCGGCGCACCTCGGCGTCCGGGTCGGTCAGCACGGACCGGCGCAGGGCCTCGTTGTCGGTGGTGCGGCCCACCTGGGCGACCCGCCGTTTGACCCCCTGGTGGGCCACCTTGCCGTCGGCCATGGCGCGGATGCGCTCGTCGGGGTGCTGGGCGGCGATGCGCGACAGCAGCGCCGGGTCGGTGATCCGCACCAGGGCGTTCCGGACCACCGGCCCGTCCGGTCGTTCGATCACGTAGCGGGTCATCAGTTCCTGATCGGTGATGTGACCCAGGGCCCGGTGGGCGCAGCCGACGTTGCCGATGCCGGACATGAGCAGCCCGAAATAGGCCGGCTGGCTGAACGCGAAGCGCCCGCAGTCGGCTTCGGCCAGGGCGCGGAACCGGGGATCGGCCAGCAGGCGGTCCACCTGGGCCGGGTCCTTCAGGCGGTTCAGGCCGCCCAGGGCCATGCGTGGCGGCAGGTCGGGCGTGGCCAGCAGGTGGTCCACCAGCCGCGCGTCGTCGGTGATGGCGTCCATGGCCTGGACCTGGGCGCGCCGGGCCTGCACCTGGGGCGACACGCGGGGCGCGCAGGCCACCACGAGGACCGTCAGGGCCAGGGCCAGGAGGGGCAAGGCTGGAAGGCGGGTCATTTCACCAGGTCCAGGTCATCCAGGCGCTTGCGTGCCGCCGCCTTCACGGCGCGGTCCTTGTCGGCCTGGGCGATGCGGGCCAGCAGGCTCCGGTCCGACAGCCCCGCCACGGCCCGGGCCCGCACCAAAGGGTCGGCGTCGTCCCGGGCAGCCCGGGCCAGCAGGCCCTGGTCGGTGACCCGCGCCGCGGCGGCCCGGCGCACCAGGACGTCCCCATGGCCCAGCGCCGCCTGGATGGCGGCCCGGTCCGTGGCCACGGTCACCGCCGCGGCCCGCA